>JAFLTH010000013.1 GCA_022510525.1 Lachnospiraceae bacterium
CAGCTTACTATTTGTGCAATCCGTCCTTCAGCCCAGCGACAAATTTCAATTTATGGGAACCTTTTAACAACTTCGCTAATCATAATCAGTAGAGCCGGCCAAACCACAAAGGAGGTGGAGCATGTCCGCAATTGATAATGAAACATTTGCCGGATTAGTTCGGGAATATACGCCAAACCTTTACAGGCTTGCGCTTGGAATCCTGCATAACCGCGACGATGCGGAAGATGCGGTTGCCGAATCAATCCTTAAGGCCTATGAAAAAATACATACACTTAGAAATCCCGACAGCTTTCGGCCATGGATAATGCAGATAACCGCTAACGAAGCAAAGCACATTTATGCTAAGAACAGGCGCAGCACGCCGGTAGAAAACGTGGAGGAATATATGCCTGAATTCAGGGACGAATACCATGAACTGTGGGATATAGTAATGCGGCTTGATACTGCTTACAGGGAAGTGACTATCCTGTACTTTTATGAGCAGCTGTCCCTTAAGGAAATCGGGAAAATCCTGCACATACCTGAAGGAACGGTCAAGTCCAGATTGCATAGGGCCAAGAAAGAGTTAAAGAAATATATTGATTAGTAATAGAAAATAAATCTGTAATTGATCAGAATATCTATTTAAAGTGAGGAGTCCAAGATGAGAGACAATTTTGAACAAAAATTATTTAATATGGCAGCCGATGAAGAGATGATACTGCCTGAGTCAATACATAAGAGAGTAAATGACACAATTGTCAGTTTGCCGCAACAGAAGAGAATTTTCAGAATGACATGGAAAAAGTCCATAGTTCTGGCGGCCGCACTTGTGACACTAATGTCAGTTACTGTTTCTGCGGCAGTCAGTGCATACAGACAGCGTATGGAAGCTATGAATGAGCAGGAAATGGAGGATTACTTTGTAAGTATTTACAGCAGTAAAATCGGCAATGACAATTATAACCGTCCATATACTGTCAGTGAAAGGGCGAGAATAAATGAACTTAAGACATCATACGAACAGGAAGCTCTGTTTCCGGAGGGGGCACTTACTATGATATCTGAACCTTCCAAGTACAGTGGAAGGGGAGTGTCATTCTATAGAAATACCACAACATTTTTCTTCCCGGAAACAGAAATGAATGATGAAGAACTGCTTCAGATAATAGATTTTCTGCATAAACGTGACTACAGCCTGAAGAAAATGAATGAAATGATAGCTGGTGGAGAAATGACATTTCCGTCAGAAAAGATAGAAGAGGCAAAAAGCAACGAAAATGAATTGACTAATAAAGTCAATACAACCAAGAATGCCGAAAGTGATTCTCAAAGTGCAGCTGTCTGGGAGCCGGATCGGGAGCTGACAATTCAGTACACCGGAAATCTGGAATTGACCGGTATGGCAGCAGGCAATGACTGCATCTTTTTAATGGGCTGGAATGCGATTCATAAGATGGAAATCGGCAGCAGCGATTCTAAACTGTTTTTTGATGATTTTGACAGGAAGAGTACCGTTACATCCCTGTATCAAGCTAAAAACGGAGATATTTATATTACACTTGTGGAAAAGGCACAGAGCGATGAATATGACCTTAAGATTTCGGGCGAGGAATACAGGAGCGCGCTCTGGGTATTAAGTTCTGAAGGAGAAATTAAAAAGAAAATTGATTTATCGCCGTATAAGGATAAAGGTCTTGGCCTGATCAAAAGAATGGTTGTTGATGAGCAGGGCTATATCTATATACGTATACTGAATACTTTAGGTAAGGTATTGCTGGTACTTGACAGTGAGGGAAATTACGTTAAGGAAATATCGACCGACATGGTCAGTGCATTTCGTCCACATCTTTTAGGCGGACTTGGAATAGGTAAGGATGGCAAGGTTTATTTACAGGTTGATTCGGGTGATATATCCGAGCGTCATATGGGAATTGCCTCAGTAAACCTTGAAGAAGGCTGCCTGGAGGATATTTATATGGATATCGTACCCTCCGGAACGATTATGCTTGACATAATATCACCGGGTTCCGATACCGATTTCGTATTTTGGGGTTATGACGGAATATTTACCTATAACATAGGTGATAAAAGCGCAGTAAATATCCTGCCGGCCTATGAAGCTCCCTGTGAATGGGAAGGTGTACTCTACTGCGCACTGCCTGACGGCCGTATAGTATTTGGTGCCTGCACCGAATATCGGACGGAAGAGCTTGAAGAAGGTGTTGAAGCTTACCGCATACCTGAAAAAACCCGCTTTTATTACAAATCGTCTATGTCGAAACAATAAGCTGTTATCACTGCAAGGTTAGTTATTCCGGATTGATTATCCTTGAAAGAATTATGATTGATTTAAATTAATTAAAAAGACCATATGAAAAGTCATGTGGTCTTTTTTATATATGGATTTCCCATAATATTGATGTAAATTACTTTTGTATTGAAATATTGAGAATCCGACATACTTTATGATATAATTAATCAAATTGTTTTGATAAACGGAACTTAGCCCAAAACAGAAAATATACTAAGTTCATTCTCAATAATCACATTAAAGCAAAGGTATAAAAATATGACTTTCGATGCAAAAAAAGACCCCAAAAGAATAATTGCTATCTGCTTCGCTGCAATGGTTATGTCAATAAACACTCAGACATTTGTTAGGACCGGTGGCCTGTACCCCGGCGGAGTTATGGGTATTACTATTCTGATTCAGGCTATTTTCCATAACTTTTTAAATATAGAAATCCCGTTTACGGTAGTAAATCTTTTGTTAAATACGGTTCCGATTTATATCGGATTTCGTTTTATTGGTAAAAAGTTCACGATATTTTCCTGCATAATGATTGTTCTAAACAGTATACTCACCGATATCATTCCCGCGCATGTAATAACTTATGACATCCTTTTGATCAGCATATTTGGTGGAATGATAAGCGGTTTTGTTACAAGTCTCTGTCTTATGATGAATGCTACAACGGGAGGTACGGACTTTATTGCTATCTTTCTTTCAGAGAAAAAGGGTGTTGATTCCTGGAACTTCATTCTTGGGGTAAATATTATCATTATCTCCCTTGCAGGCGTTTTGTTTGGCTGGGATAAGGCCCTATATTCCATCATATATCAATATGCATCGACTCAGGTTCTGCATGTTCTTTATACCAAATACCAGAAGCAGACCCTTTTCATAGTGACCAACAAGGCCAAAGAGGTATGTAAGGCAATCAACGTTGTAAGCGGCCACGGTGCGACGATTCTGGAAGGGGAAGGCTCTTATGAGCATCAGGAGAGAGACATCGTATACTCGGTTGTATCCAAGGAAGAGAGCAAGTCGGTAATATCTGCGGTCAAAGAAGCCGATAATGCTGCTTTTATAAACGCAATCAGAACCGAAGAACTCTCCGGTCGATTTTACCGGAAACCGACAGAGTAGAATGGTTATAAAAAAGACCATATAAGTAATGAAATACAATGGAGCACTAACAGATGGAAAATGTAACAAATGAAATGCCGGATGCAGTCTGGGATGTATATGAAAAAGCATTCACAAACATACCAAAAAACGAGAATAGAAAATTTATCAGAAACTGCGAGCACAGCATCAGACAGCTTGAACGCCGTATTTCCCGCAAAAAGCATTTGGAAACGCACCAGATTTTAAATGATATGGCACCGTTGCATGAGCGTGCTGCCGATATAGGTTACACGGTTTCCAACAGATATAAAAAACTTTTTGGAAGGTACAAACATGCCCTGCGCAGACTTGCCAGACTCGATTTGACTTTTTTAAAAATGATGGCGCCGTATTCTTCCGCTGAAGATATAATCAAGCTGGAAGGAATCTGTGAACTTCTTCGTGAAAAGTCTTTATATGAAATTTACAAAGACGATTATATGCAGCTGCTGGTGGGTAAAAGAATTGAGGAACTGATGGAGGCGGAACCGGAGAAACAGTATCCGGAGGCACGAAGTATGCACAGACACTTCATCCTTCACATAGGACCAACCAACAGCGGCAAGACCTATCAGGCGCTCCACCGACTCAAACAGGCATATCAGGGGATATATTTGGGGCCGCTCCGCCTTCTGGCATTGGAAGTCTATGATAAGATGACGGATGCAGGCATACCCTGCAGCATGATTACGGGAGAGGAAAAAGTTATAACACCGGGAGCCTTTTGTCAGGCCTCAACCATTGAAGTCCTTGATTTAAAAGAAATTTATGACATAGCTGTCATAGATGAAGCCCAGATGCTGGAAGACGAAAACAGGGGCAGCTTTTGGACCAGGGCTATTCTCGGGATTCGTGCGGAGGAGATACATATCTGCGCCTCTCCGATTGCCAAAGATCTGATAATCGAAATGATAACACGCTGTCAGGATACCTACGACCTTGTGTACCATGAGCGCAATACCAAGCTGGAATTCATACCCGAAAAATACGATATTAACAAAGATGTGAAAAAAGGTGATGCCCTGATTACATTTTCCAAGAAAAATGTTCTTGCGATTGCCGCCGCATTGGAGGCAAAGGGCATCAGAACCAGCGTTATATACGGGAATCTCCCTCCCAAGACTAGAAGGGAACAAGTGCGGCTTTTTTCTGAAGGCATCAATGAGGTAGTGGTTGCTACCGATGCCATAGGAATGGGAATCAATCTTCCTATACGCAGGATTGTTTTTATGAACACAATCAAATTTGACGGCAGCGAAAAACGCCGCATAAATGCAGAGGAGATAAGACAGATAGCCGGAAGGGCCGGACGCTACAACTTTTATGACACAGGCTATATACAGTCCGCTCTTGATATGGGATATGTCGGTAAAAAACTAAGTGAGCCCTTTTTCTCTATTAAGAAAGCAAGGATAGGTTTTCCCGAAGTTCTTTTGGATATCAATATGGGACTGGACGAAATCATTGAAATCTGGGAAAACTCCGGTGAAACCGAATTATATGACAAGATATCAATGGCGGAAAGCGTTAAAAAATACAGATACCTTAAACACTACAAAAAGGCAGGCGACTCCATGCAGGACAAAAAACTCCTGCTTTCATTAATAACCTGTCCTTTTGATGTGGGCGACAGGGAAGTCCTCAAACTTTGGCTTAGATACTGTGAAAATCCCACCCTGGAACAAAACTGCCCACTCTATCCAATGGATGCTGATTTGGAAGAACTGGAAACCTACTATAAAAAGCTTGACTTATATAGTCAATTTGCCGGACGGATGAACTGGGAAATTGACAGGGAAGCACTTGACTCCGGCAGAGAAGAAGCCCAGCGTGCTATCGGAGCCCTCTTAAAAGAGGACAAGCAGCAGTTTGAGAAAAAATGTATGGTATGCGGGAAAACTCTTTCATGGGATTATCCGTACAGGGTGTGCGAAGACTGCTTTATGGCGGAGGATTGATAGTGGGGGAGGCTATTTAAAGCGAGTGATACATTTCCTGTAAGATTCTATTTAGAGTAGTATGAAAGCCGGTAAGTAAATATGGATGATATAGTAAAAACATATATTATAAGTAAAAAACAATTTGATGAGGAGTATGAGTACGAAAAAGCTGTTGGCTCCGTATCCGACTACCGCAGGCAGAAGATAGACAAGTTAAAAAACGCGGAGGATAAAAAGCGCAGTCTCGCTGCATCAATTGCCCTCAATGCAGCCCTAAAAGAATACGGTTTGGAAGAGTGTATGATGGAATATGAACTGGGGAAGCAGGGAAAACCTTATTTCCGTAACCATCCTGAGATTCACTTTTCCCTTTCTCATTCCGGCAACTATGCTATCTGCAGCATAGGACCTTGTGAGGTTGGCAATGATATTGAGCGTGTGCGAATCGGAAGAGAAAAAGTCGCACAACGCTTTTTTGCTAAGGAAGAACTTGATTGGATTTATGGCACAGAAGTACCGAGGGCGAAAGATTTACAGGAGGCTTTTAATGATTGTGACGATAAAATATTCCGAATCTGGACTATGAAAGAAAGTTTTCTAAAAGTAACAGGATTGGGGATGTCGCTTCCTTTGAATGAGTTTGCAATAATGGTTGCAGAAAATGGATGCATTCACATTCGCCAAGATATAAACGATAAAACGTACCATATTAAAGAATATATTATGACGGATGTTTTAAACGAAGGTGAAGATTATAAAATTTCAGTCTGTAGTGAGACTCCGGTATTCGCAGTTCAATTGATTCAAGTTTTATAAACATAAGTTAAAGGGTATGATATCTAAAAATGTTATGAGTTCAAAAAGACCGCTCACACAGTGTGGCGGTCTTTTTGCATAAATAAAAGCTATTATAATAAAATAAACTACAAAAAAGTTTTTATCCGACCAAAAAAGCAATGAAGAAATAATATGTTACGTAGTGTCCTTACCGAATTTCTTCAGGGATAAGCTCAACCATAAGCTGCTCCTGATATGTCTCGTCCTGAGTGGAACGTTTTAAGTCGTCGAGTCTGCCAAGGTCTATCAGGATAGAGTTGAGCTTATTAACGCGGGCAAGACGGAGTTTCCCCTGCGCTAATCCGTCTTCACGTCCTTCTTCATACAGGGTCTTAAAATGCAGTTCCTCATCATATTCATATATACTCACTTTGATCGCCTCCGCTCGGTTTTTTCTTAGAAATTCTGATAAGATACCTTCTGCAATGCACTCGTCCACAGCTTTCTCCACGGCCTCAGCGAGGGGTATCTGTCTTGCATACATTCTCACCCGCTCCACATACATTGCATATTCCTTAAGCGTCTTACACGCATCCATGATTTCCACATTGCATCCGTAGTTGATGTTGTACACTGTCACATTAAGTTCCAGTTCAGGATACTCCTGCTTCTTCTCATAGGAATCCGATAACTTTAATGTCTGTCTCTCCGGTTGGGGATCTGTTCCGTTATAGAACACCACGAATCGGGGGGATGGTATCCTAATCAGTTTTGAACCATACAAGTCTTTATCATAAGCTCTTTTCTGTAGGATGTCCGTCACATAGAACAAGTCTCTCAGTGGCATGTTGGGATTCATCGTTGACTGGTGTTCATAGAGCATCAGCTCGAAATCAAATACGAAAGAGATATCGTTCTTATAATTCATGTAGACTGCGCTCTCAAGTGTGGTAATCTCCAACTCATCCACATCCGTATAGTCTGTCTTGTTAAGCGCATTGTAAAGACTTAAGAGATTCTCCTTGTCCTTAAAGAGCATACGGAAAATAGTGTCTTTGTAGTTGCGTTGTACCGTTATTTCGTTCATGCATTGTCCTCCTTTGTCACAGGAGAACTGCTTCGGTTTCAGAACTCCTGCCTTTATAGAATATTGATTGGAATAAAAGCATGAATTTTCTGAAACATAGAATAAAGAAAGTATTTGACGATTTGAGCAGGGTTGTTATCGTGCCCCGGCTCAAACGAATAAGAAAATATGCTTTTCTGTATCATAGCATATGTTTGTCAGGATTGTAAACAAGTTTTTTGGGAATTTATAAACGTTTTTACGTTTATAAATTACATATCAGAGCAGCGGATTACCGGATTATTAGCCTATTGATTAATTAAAAATACTCCTCCAACTCAAAATAAGGTGCAATATATTCCTCCGTATTAAAGCACATCTCCTTAAATAACTCATGTTCTTCATCCATCGACAACGCTCCGCAAAGAGGTTGATTTGCAAATGACGCGTAAATCTTACCCAAATCCCGCTCCTTAATCCCCTCATACGCCGTATCAATATTAACGCAATTCTGATAAACCAAATTTGCTACAGCGACAGGTAGTTCCTTTGATACAACCGGCTTGACTTGACCATTAGAAAAAACACAGTTAGTCTCAACTATACTCCCAATCGGCATCTGAGGCATCTGCCCCGTATTAGGCATATTGACATTTGACACAACAGTCTCATATCCCATTATTGCCTTCATAAGCTGCACAGCCTCTTCGTCAGACTTCACAACCGGAAACTCTTTTTTACCTTCCGCCATTTCAATACTTTCGGCAATCAGCTCTGCCTGCTGTTTCTCACGAAAATCCACAGTAGTCAGCCCAAACTGCCATTCTTTCACGGTTTCTGGGTCTTTCAAATACCACGTACCCGGCATAAACTCAGCCAGATGCCTGTCACCCGCCGCACCAAGAACACCATATTTTTTATACAAATCCAGCTTGACCTTGTTCCCATAGGCAAAAGTATCATACCGGAAAGCAAAGCGGTCCTCACCTTCATAATAACCATCTTCATAAAACCGCTCAATAAATTCCGGAAGCAGTGACAGCAAATCAATGTCTTTATATCTTGCTTCCGTAATCCATGTAAAATGATTGATTCCGCAAGCATCAGTATAAATCTGCTTACGATTTACACTGATACCCTTAATCTCCTTTAGCACACAAGTCAGAAAATCCTGCGCATGAAAAACCTCATGGCAGCAGCCAAAAGCCTTAATCTGTGGAAAAACATCATAAAGCGTCTTGGTACAGATACTCATCGGATTAGTAAAATTGATAACCCAGGCCTCGGGACAGATATCCCTTATCTTAGCTGCAAACTCCTCATAGATTGGCACAGTCCGCATAGCACGCAGCACCCCTCCGGGTCCCACGGTATCCCCCACAGACTGATACACCCCATACTTCTCCGGCACATGCACATCGGAGCGCATTTCCTTAAACGTTCCCGGCAAAATAGAAATAATCACGAAGTCCGCACCCTCAAGGGCATCTTCTATGCGTTCATATAATTTATATTCAAACTTGGATTTCGTCCTTTCATCCTGGTTTACATAACTTCCAATCTTGAAATTCCTCTCAGCCGCTTCTATATCAATATCATAAAGCGCAATCTCGCCGCCAAGACCTTCTTCCACAGCCAAGTCCGCCATAAACTTCCGCGCCCACTGCTTAGACCCTCCGCCGATATAAGCAATCTTTATAGAATTTCCCATTTATGTAAACCTCCACATAATTCTAAACTATTACCCCAAATTAAGATAAAACATTTAAAGTTCCTTCTTCATACAGATTGATTCGCTCATACATTTATATTGTCCATAATTGGGTATGACCTTATAACCAATTTTTCTATATAATGCCATAGCCGCTGCGAGTGGCTCTCCGGACTCCAATATGAAATACTTAAATCCTTTTTCACGAGCCCGTTCTTCCAGTATTTTCATGAGTTCAAGAGATATTCCCTGTCCACGATATTCTTTTTTCACGAATACCCTTTTTACCTCTGCATTTTCATTATCATATCTTTTAAAACTTGCGCTGCCTACTGGAACATCTTTGTCATACGCAATTACAACATCATGAATATCATCTAATTTGTTATACGGAATATATTCAGCTCTATTTTCTTCACCGCCAACAAGTTCATTTAAAAAATCATCTAACATATGACACAACTCAATAAAATCCTGGCTGTTACCATCTGTATATTCAAATCTCATAATGTAGTCCTTTCGCAAGTAAACTTCAGTTTATCTAACTAACAACACAAATGTAAAAAAACTAAAACAATTATAGCTTCAACAACCAGGCTGGAGGCACATATATTACTAGGCGAGGCCTTATGCAGGCGTCGGTCCTTAGGCTGCGTATTTTGCAGCCTTAGTACCGCTACGCCGGAGTCAGAGCGCAAGCGTGCCTCGCCTAGTAATATATGTGCCTCCAGCCGTCCTGTTTACCAACTATCGCTTTATATCATAATTCATATTCATCAAATTCTTAATAGTCTCCACATCATCCGTAATATTCGCATCCCCGCGTATCGTATGCTTGATCGCACTGCTTGCCACCGCAAAGTTGGCTATATCCATGGGCTTGTAATTATGCATCATAGCATAGATGAGTCCGCTGGCAAAAGCGTCTCCGCCGCCAACCCTGTCAAGTATATTGAACGTAAACAGCTTGCTTTCAAAAGTATGGTTTTCATACCACAAAAATGCCTTAAGGCTGTTCTCACTACCGCTGTGAGCATAGCGCACATGGCGGGCAATACATTTCAGATTAGGATACCTAGCAACAAAAGCCTGGAAAACCTCATCCTCCTGCTCATAGCTTGGCTGCAGCGGAATACCGTCCTTTACATCACCCTTGCTGTGGTCCTCTTCATCCTTCCAGAGATGATAAGGCTCTATTCCAAGCAGTACATCCACATAAGGGAGACACTCCGTACAGAAATCCCTTGCCTCTTCCCAGCTCCAGAGCTTGCTTCTGAAGTTACCGTCAAAGCTGACCGTAAGTCCTTTTTCCTTGGCAATTTTTAAACAGTCCATAATAAGTTTACGGCAGTTTTCCGAAAGGGCCGGAGTGATACCGCTAAGATGAAGCCATGTAAAGCCGTCAAGCAGTTTATTTAAGTCAACCTGAGAAAAATCAAATTCGGAAATAGCGCTGTTTTTTCTGTCATATGTAACTTTGCTTGCACGGATTCCGTATCCGTTCTCCATATAATAGCTTCCAAGTCTGTGTGTAGGTGTCTGCTCAGGCGTACTTAATATAACGGGAGTACAGTGTACGTCATTACTGCGCAGCATACGGATAGCACTTTTGCCCAAACTGTTGTTAGGTACTACGCTGAAGAAAGTACTGTCCACGCCGAGATTGGCAAGTGCAAGCGCAATATTTGCCTCGCTGCCTCCGTAGCTTGCCTCAAAACTGGAAGCCATACGTATTTTTTCATAGTTAGGGGGTGTCAAACGAAGCATTATCTCACCTATTGTTATAAATTTGTGAGTGGTGTCACTTCCTTTTAATAATGGATTTGCATGTTTCATTGGGTATCCTCCTGTTATTATTTATTTTTATGACTCTGCCTTAGTCTGCAATTTGTGCCTAATGCCTAAATTTGCAGGTAAATTTATTCTCTGTTTGTAAAAAATGAAGATTAAAAAGCATCTCTTAAATACTATTTTAAACTTCTTTGGAAACTATTTCAACAAAACATCTTCCAAAGTTTAAAAAATTTTTAGTAAAAATTAGAAAAAATGATTGAGAATATTACAGTTTCAAACTATAATAAAAATAGGTGGTTTTAAACGAGCCCTCCACTTATGAAAATAAAGGGCTAAACAAGAAAATCCGCAGAACAGGAGGAATTTAACACATGAATTTAAACTTAAGACCGGAAAGTGAATGTAAGTTTGATGCAGTATCTCTGGGAGAGGTTATGCTGAGGCTGGACCCGGGCGAGGGAAGAATCCGTACAGCCAGATCTTTCAGAGCTTGGGAAGGCGGCGGAGAGTATAACGTAATCCGCGGTTTGAAAAAATGCTTTAAGATGAACACAGCAGTTATCACCGCTTTTGCTGATAACGAAGTTGGTATGCTGATGGAAGACTTTATTAATCAGGGCGGAGTTGATACTTCCCTGATAAAATGGATGAAAACCGACGGTATCGGACGTATCTGCCGTAACGGTATAAACTTTACTGAAAGAGGATACGGAATCAGAGGTGCAGTTGGATGTTCAGACCGTGCTAATACAGCTATTTCCAAGGCTACACCTGAAGATTTTGATTTTGAATATATTTTTGGAGAACTGGGTGTACGCTGGTTACATACAGGCGGAATTTACGCTGCTTTGTCAGAACAGTCATGCGAAACTGTTTTAGCAGCTATCAAGACCGCTAAGAAATACGGCACAGTGATTTCTTATGACCTTAACTATCGTCCTTCAATGTGGAGTGCTATCGGCGGACAGGCTAAGGCTCAGGAAGTTAATAAAGAAATCGCTCAGTACGTTGACGTTATGATCGGTAACGAAGAAGACTTCACAGCCTGCCTTGGCTTTGAAATCGAAGGAAATGACGAAAACCTTAAGACGCTGAATCTTGACGGATACAAGAAGATGATCAATGAAGCTGCTAAGACTTATCCTAACTTCAAGGCAGTTGCTACTACACTTCGTCAGGTTAAGACCGCTACAGTTAATGACTGGAGCGCTATCTGCTGGGCAGACGGAGAAATCTATAAGGCAAAAGATTATAATGGTCTGGAAATCATGGACCGTGTAGGCGGCGGTGACTCCTTTGCATCAGGTCTTATCTTCGGTCTTATGACCACACAGGATGCTGAGCAGGCAGTTAACTACGGTGCAGCTCACGGCGCACTTGCTATGACCACACCCGGTGACACCACAATGGCAAGCAGAAAAGAAGTTGAAGCTATTATGGGCGGCGCAGGTGCGAGAGTTCAAAGATAGAAAATCGAGGGTATAGGAGGAAATAGAGATGAGTAGTATTACAGACAGCATGAAAAGTTCGATTATCGTGCCGGTAGTAGTTATTGAGAATGCTAAGGATGCAGTTCCCACAGCTAAGGCTTTACTTGCCGGTGGTATCAATGTAATGGAGATTACACTGCGTACGGCAGCTGCTATTGATTCTATCAAAAATGTTGCAGCTGAATGCCCTGATATGATAGTCGGAGTTGGTACGGTATTAAATCTTGACCAGGCAAAACAGGC
This sequence comes from Lachnospiraceae bacterium, assembly GCA_022510525.1. Lineage (GTDB taxonomy): Bacteria > Bacillota > Clostridia > Lachnospirales > Lachnospiraceae > UBA3282. The sequence goes on from JAFLTH010000013.1 coordinate 12,458, forward strand.
AGTAGAAGCAGGTGCTAAATTCATAGTTTCGCCCGGTTTTGATGAAGAAACAGTTAAGTGGTGCGTTGAAAAAGGTATTGATGTTGCACCCGGCTGTGTTACTCCTACTGAAATCATGGCAGCACGCAAACTTGGTCTTAGAGTTGTTAAATTCTTCCCTGCTAATGTATATGGCGGCTTGAACGCTATCAAAAACCTGTCAGCTCCGTTTACGGATATGCAGTTCATACCTACAGGCGGCGTAAATACCGAGAATATTGCAGAATTTGTTGCAAATAAGGCAATTTTTGCAGTAGGCGGCAGCTGGGTATGTAAGAAAGACGATATTTCCGCAGGAAATTTCGACAAGATTACAGAGCTGTGCAAAGAGGCGCGTAAGAACGCAGGCGCATAATTATGTAAGGTTATAAATTAGAAAAGGAGCTGTCCTGTTGTAGGCAGCTCCTTTTTATCTTGAAGAGTTTATTTTATGGACATAATTCCCAATCGCTTGCCCAACGCTGATTTGTGCAGTCATAAAGGCGTCTGTATAGCTTACTACCTATGAGCTTATAACGCCATTCGTAATTTATGGAGTAAGGGATAGCACTCGTAACTGTTGATGACAGTGTAGCGGGCTGTTTAGCATAAATAGTATAATTATCTAAACTAAAAAATGTTACTGCACAAAAGATACTTAAAATAATTATTCGTTTTTTCATTTAATTTTCTCTCCTTTATCGTTAAATATTTCTAGATTTTCATCAAAAATCATATTGACAGTTGTAATATATTCACCGTTAGTATATAAATCATATGTTCCATTTTCATTTAAGATGAGATAACTGTTAACAGCATTTATTGTAAATGTATTTTCCAAAATTTCATCCGGTATATGATATGGTTCAAATATAATAATATTAGGTAAAAACAATGTGAATATAATTAATATAAATGTTATAAAGCGGTTTACTAGCTTGTGCTTTTTTTCTATTGATTGTTTATTGGAATTTGCTAGTAAAATTTCTATTCTATTTTTAAGTTCCATTTTATTATTGAATGTTGCAATCCATTTATATTTACGTATTGGCTGTAATTTAGCAATTTTAATAAGACATTCTAGATAGTTTAGTTTTTGGATTTCATTAAGTTTATTTATTATTGTTGTATCGATATATATTTCCTGAATTTTAATAATTTGTTTGCGTAATATATAAATAAATGGATTCCACCAATAAATTGTCTGTAATAATTCACAAGCAAATCTAATCCATAAATCTTTATTATAATAATGTGACATCTCGTGACTGAGTATATAGTACCATTCATCATCGGATAATTCCAGCTCCGGTAGGGCGATAGTAGGTTTTTGAAGACCAAATATAAACGGAGTAGATATTTCCTTATTACTTACTAAACTAAATTGTGTGGTTTTATTCCAACCATCATTAATTATTTTTACAAGTTTATATAGAGTATTATTATTTACCGTTTGATATTTATGTATTTTATGAGTAATTATAAAATAAGATAGGATGAATTTTGTCATGCATATAATGCTGCCTACAATTGAAATGGGTATAGTCATTGATAATAATGATAAATTATCTCCTGAAAAGATGCTATTTTGTTTAATAAATGTTACATATATATCTGGCCATATTTTAGTAATATTGATATTATTCTGAAAAGGAAGTTCAAATGGTAGAAATAGTCGTAACATTATCATTAATATAATAAAAAACAAAAAGTAAAAATATTGCTTAGATATAATATCCAGATTGGCTATAAGATAACTTAAAGACAATATTGCAATAGTACTAAATAGTAAAGTATTAATTACTGCCGAAAAAGAAATATCCATAGGAGAAATTCCTCCGCTTATTCATTCGTTTGTATCGCTATCAATAATCTCTTTTTTACGCTGTTTGATGATTTCTTCTAATTTATTGAGCTCTTCAAGGGTATTACTATCATTCTCGGTCGGAAGCAATGCTGCTATTAGATGAGAAGCGGTAATATTTTTACTAATCATATTATTGAGCATATCCCTTAAACTGTTTAATTCAATAACTTCAGAAGTAACCAGAGGTCTAAAGGTCCTTCCCAAGGCCTTTTTATTATACGAAACCCCATCAACTGCCACCATATTTTTTTTAATTAAATTCTGTATGATCCTCTGTACACTATATATTGTTCCGTTTTTGTCTCTTTGAACGATTTCGGATACCATGAGAGGTTTATCTGACTCCCACAATATTCTCATTACAGCTAATTCTCTATTTGTAAGTTTCATTAATATTCACAGAACCTTTCCTAGTTGTATGGTTTCATGATGTCATTTTTATTAATATATCAGACAAAAGTTGTGCTTGTCAACAATATTAAGAAAAAGCGTAAAATATGTAAAAAAAATGGCAAAAATGATGATTGACGTCTATTATTACTTTTGATAAACTACTATTGTCAAAATGAGACAATAGTAGTTGCAAATAACAATATTAAGACTAATGGAGAGGGGAAAAATGATGAACAGAAGATTTAAAATAGTAGTGAGCTGGGTTTTATTGCTAGTTATATGCGCTGGATTGGTAAATGTGCCACAGTTAAAGGCCGAGGAGTTGAATGTTGAGTCTGCGGATGGGCAGGTAAATACACAGATTGATACTGTGTCAGGAAATAGTATAGTGGTGCATGAAGAAAATGTATGGGATGGAATAACTATGGATTCATGTTATGAAGGCGAAAATTATAAAGTCACATTTACGCTTTCAGGTTATTGGCAGGGAGGATATAATGCTGGAATAACTATTGAAAATACAAGCAATACAGTGATTGAAAACTGGTTTCTGAAGTTTTCGTTTCAGGATAGCATAAATAATATCTGGAATGCAGTAATTGAAGAGAATAAGGATGGTGTATATATAATAAAAAATGCAGATTGGAATCAGGATATTCAGGCTCATGGAAATGTTAGTTTCGGATTTTCTGCTTCAAATGATTTTACTGGTTTTCCGACAAAATATGAAGTATTAGAACAAATTAGTGAAAAGCAGAGTGAAGATTACTATGTGGAGTACACTCTTTACAGTGACTGGGGAGACGGTTTTACCGGAAGTATCAATATTACAAATAATACAAACGGAAGATTGGAGGATTGGATTCTTGAGTTTGATTTCATAAGAAATATTGACAGTATATGGAATGCAGAAATTGCGTCCAAAGATGATGGTCATTATGTAATACGTAATTCAGGATATAATGCTAATATCAATGCTGGTCAGACGATTTCTTTTGGTTTTACAGGGAGAGGAGGTAACAGTACAGACGAACCTAGGGGATATAAATTATATTCCTATGAAAAGAATGCTGTTAATAATTCATCGGAGTTGGATTCTGACGGTGATGGCCTTACTGATGAGTTAGAAATTGTATTGGGTTTGAATCCATATTCGGATGATTCGGATGCAGATGGTCTGACAGATTATGAGGAAATGAATGTAACGATGACAGATCCTTTAAAAGCTGACACTGATGGAAACGGAATCATTGATAGTGAGGATGATATGGATGGCGATGGTATTTCTAATAGAGAAGAAATAGATCAGGGAACAGATCCTTTAAAAAGTGATACCGATGGAGATAATCTAACAGATTATGAAGAAATACATGAATATAACACTAATCCATTACTAGAGGATACGGACGGAGACGGTCTGACAGATTATGAAGATGTATTTTTAGGGTTTAGCCCATTGCTTGTGGATACAGATGGAAATGGTATAATAGATTCAGAAGAAAAATTATATCAGACAGTAACCACGAAGTTTGAAGATGTAGGAAATGAAGGAGTAACAGAGGTAAGTGTTTCCTTGAAAGTAAGTGGGGATGCGGAAAAAAGAATCTTTATAGAAGATGTATATGAAATCGATAAGTTGTCAAGCGGTGTAGTAGGATTAATCGGTGTACCGGTTGATATTAACTGTAATACCGATTTTGAGCAAGCTGAAATAATTTTTCATTATGATGTGAATGCCTTGGGAGATACAAAAGAAGAGGACCTGGCAATTATGTGGTATGATGAGGAAAATAACTGGTATCAGATTCTGGATGAGGATAGTATTGTGGATACACAGGACCATACCGTTAGTTATACTACCACTCATTTTTCAACATATATGTTAGCTGACAGTAAATTGTGGTATAATGCATGGAGAGAAAATATCGATTATACAAACAGTAACGCAGGAGATACTAGCAAAAATAGTTTTGATATTGCATTTGTGGTAGATGTATCCATAAGCATGGGTTGGGATGGTAGAATGGATATGGCTAAAAAGGCATTGAATAATTTTATTAATTCATTGCAGCAAGACGATGACGCAGCTATTGTTACATTTTGTGCATATGCTTCTTTAGCATCAGATTTCTCAAATGATAAAAACAAATTAAAGCAAATTGTAAATAATTTATCTGTATTAAGCGGTACAAATGTAAATAGTGGATTGTTAAAGGCAATAGATACATTTGAAAAGCATAAATGTGATAAAAAGAATATTGTTGTACTTATTTGTGATGGAGATGTTAATTATGTACAGTCAACAATTAACAAATGTATAGCTGATGATATTCAGATATATGCTATAAATGTTACTAGTGATTCTGCAAATATACTAGAAAGTATGTCATCCCAGACTGGAGGGCAGTATTATTATGCTTCAACTGCAGATGAGTTGGAAACGATAATGGTTTCCATAGCAGATAATACCGTAAGTGATATAAATACCACAGATACGGATGGGGATGGGCTTTACGATATTTTTGAAACAGCAGGAATGAGAATGCCAAATGGTCAGGTTGTTTATACGGATCCTAGTCTTAAAGATACAGATGGTGACGGATTGTCAGATTTTCAGGAAACAGGAATTATTTATAATATAGATAATAGATATATTGGAAACAATATGTATTCTTTTGCAAAGTACTTTCAGTTGAGAAGTTATCCTACTTTGAAGGATAGTGATGGTGATGGATTAACAGATGATGTAGATGACACTCCAATGTCGAATGATTTCGGTCTGGTAGCGGAACTGGATAATAAGTTGTGGAAATCGGATTACATTCATATCAAATCAAAAGATGGTACAATTTATCATGGGGGTGATCAGAGTTGGTGGAAAGATAAGTCATCTTATCAGAAAACTGATAAATCTGGGAAACATCAAAAGCAATTAAAAAATGATGAATATTATCGTTTATGGCAGTTGGGCTGTGGAACAATAGCAATGAGCGATGCTGAGTTGTATATGACGTTCCAAAATGATGGATATAGTTCAAGCTATCCTATCAACTTTAATGAAAAGAACAAAGTTTATGATGTGGATGATTATAGAGATTATTTAGAGCAGATGTATGAAAATATATATACCATTGATGACAATACTTTGCAGTGTCGTACGGGTCTGCTTCCAGAGGTAATGGAAGATGGATTTAAAAAATTTCTGAAAAGGAATAATAATGACAGAACAAATGTTAAGTGGGCAAGGCATGTACGTGATGCTAAGAATTTGCATAAAAAAAATGTTTTAAATGATATAAAATATATGCTTTTGAATAATATACCAGTGGTATTTTCATATTTTGACCTTTATGATAAAGATATAACTTTGTATACATATATAGAAGATGCTAAAATAAATAAGAAAGTTGATGAAGGTATAAATTCCCATTATATGACAGTGATAGGATTGTATAGGTTTGCAGATAGCGATACTATGGATTATAAATACATTTTAAAGGTAGTTAGCTGGGGAAATATTTATTATATTGACTATAACGAATATGCAGATAAATTAAGTTATTTTTCCAATATTTTATCAGTATAATAAGGAGGATGGAATGAAAAATCATATTCTTACCGCATCTATTCTAATGCTTATTTTGCTGTTAATTATGACAGGATGTGGAAACAACCGTTATCGTGTACATAACAAAAAAGCAGATGATAAAATATCAAAGGCAATATATGAAAAGGTAGATAAGAAAGTATATTATCAAGGCAGGAGATTTGGCGGTGAAGATGGAAGCTATGTCTGGTATGAATATGTAATACGTGATTATGAAGACAAAGATATAATTGTAGATATAGCAGATGTTGTCAATGAAGAAATAGAAGAAGATAAGATTGTAGGGAAAATAGGCATCCAATTTTATGAAGAGATGCTTGGAGGGATTGAGACTGTAGCAATTCTGTATAATTATTATGATGAGGATGGAGGATTTGAACAATATAATTCCTTTCAAGGTTTGGAAGTTTGGGGAACTAGACGTTCTTACAGGGAAGATGACAGTCCTTATAATAAAGCATCAACATACATAAAACTAAAGGATATCAGGTCTTTGATAGTAACGGATAAAATAGCCAAGGCTGCGGAAGAAGAAGATATCGACTGGTATGATGTATGGCCGGACTTGGAATATTATGAGGAAGTGGACAGATTTAAATAGCGGTTTGACTTAATTAGTCAATTTCAAACTCCATACGTATAAATGTTTGGGAACTGCCCGGTTGATGCAGTTCCCTTTAAGTTGGCTTATTTTTGTTTGTATTATAAACTTAACTTTTAATTTCCTATCACTTTCTTAACCGCCGCTGCAATAGCGTCATCCTTGCAGTTTGCAAAGAAGTATTCCGAGAAACGCTCACCGCTTAATGCGCCTTTTGCCAATTCCTGATCAAGATTCTCAAGTATATAAACCATATCGGTATGGGTTACTTTTTTAACTTCATCAAGAATCTTCTTATTCCTCTGTTCCGGAACAACTCTTTCCTTCGGATATCCTCCGCCGCCCGGTGCACAGAATAATTTTTCAAATATGTAAGTAAGATTCAGCTCTCCACCCCAGCCGAAATTCTCTGCAAATGGAAGCGCGATACAGTTACCGTCGTTTACCTGAGAGAACAGATAGGCATCAAGAGGTGATTCAATATGACCGCAAAGCACCTGCGGGAATGAGTTGCAGGCAAGCATAGCGCCTTCACCGGTTCCACAGCCTGTGATTACGAAATCAGCAGCCTTGGAGTTGAGCAAAACTGCGGCAAGGATACCGTTCTGTACATATGTAAGCTGGGCTTCATCTTCAGCAGAATACATACCGTAGTTAAATACCTCGTGTCCCATCGGCTCTACCACCGATTTTAATGTATTGCAGACCATCTCATTTTTAGCGGCCTGACTGTTTTCCATAATTAATGCTATTTTCATTTTAATAATCGTTCCTTTCTACTATAACAAGTCTTTCATATCACAGCCGTCCATATCGTCAAAGTCCTGATTTTCTCCGACCATTCCCCAAATAAAGGTATACGCTTGCGTACCACAGCCTGAGTGTATAGACCAGCTTGGTGAAATGACTGCCTGTTCATTTCGCATAACAATGTGACGTGTTTCGGTAGGTTCGCCCATATAGTGCATTACAATTGCGTCCTCAGGCATATCAAAGTAAAGATATACTTCCATACGTCTGTCATGTGTATGGCAGGGCATTGTATTCCATACGCTGCCGGGCTCTAATTTGGTCATACCCATCTCTAACTGGCAGCTTTCTACCTGCCCGGGAAGGATATACTTACAGATTGTTCTATGGTTTGCGCCTTCTAAGGAACCCAATTCAACCTTGTTACTGTCTTTAACGATTACCACACCCTCGGCAGCCTCGCCTTCAGGTTTGATCAAAACCGTAGGATATGTCATATGCGCCGGTGCGCTGTTCAAATAAAACTTAGCAGGATCTGAAGGATTAGCACTCTCAAAAATAATCTCCTTAGAGCCCATTCCTATGTACATACCCTCTTTATGACCTACTTCATATACTTTACCGTCAATCTTAATATTACCGGCAGCACCGATATTGATCACACCAAGTTCACGTCTTTCACAGAAATACTGAGCTCTGAGCTCATCCCCAGCCGTAAGCTGTAAAGGCTTAACCGGTACTGCGGAGCCTGTGATTATACGGTCAATATGGCTGTATACTAATTTAATTTCATCCTTTTTAAAAAGATCATCAATTAAGAATTCTTCCCTTAAACGCTCTGTCGTATAATGTTTAACGTCCTTTGGTGAAGCAGCTGTCCTTAATTCCATGTTTGTCATCCTTTCTTGTTATATAATTTAATATTACATTCATTCAATACCCAGAACTTGGACGAAATGAATAAAATAAGGGGTGACTTGCAGGGATATTTATATCCCTTCCGCATTCGGAACCCCGTTTTTATTCATTTTATCCAAGTTCGTCATATTTGTCATAACTGTGGCTTAAGATCAAAACCAAAATATTTAATTGCATTATTATAGCAGATACCTCTTACGATTTCTCCAAGCATATCATAATCTTCCGGATATTCCCCATTTTCTACCCATGTACCAAACAGGTTGCAGAGGATTCTGCGGAAGTAATCGTGGCGTGTATATGAGAGGAAGCTTCTTGAATCTGTAAGCATTCCTACAAATCCTGAAAGATTTCCTAAGTTTGCAAGTGAGATCATCTGATCCTGCATACCTGTCTTGTGATCATTGAACCACCATGCGGAACCCTGCTGTATCTTTGCAACTGCTGTTGAATCCTGGAAACAGCCGAGGATTGTTCCGATTGCCTGATTGTCGTTAGGATTCAGGCTGTAAATGATAGTCTTAGGAAGCTCGTTTGTCTTGATAAGAGCATTTAAGTAATCTGCCATCTCGGAAGACGGAGCATAGTTATTGATGCAGTCAAATCCGGTATCAGGACCTAACTTATCAAACATAAGCGTATTGTTGTCGCGCTTGCAGCCATAGTGAAGCTGCATAACCCAATTACGTTTGGAGTATTCTTTTCCTACAAAAAGCATAAATGCGGTCTTGAACTTAAGTTCTTCTTCACGTGTAACATCTTTTCCGCCAAGGCGTTTTGCAAAGATTGCCTCGATTTCGCTGTCGGTTGCAGGAGCATACATTACATACTCAAGCGCATGGTCTGAAACCGAGCAGCCCATGGATGCAAAGAAGTCCATACGAACACGCAGTGCCTGACATAAATCTGCATAGGTATTTATTTTAACGCCTGATACATCAGACAATGTTGACAGATATTCCATAAATGTAGGCTTCTCAATATTCATAGCCTTGTCAGGACGCCATGCCGGAAGTACCTGAACATCGAATGAAGCATCTTCTTTAATCTTCTTGTGCCATTCAAGGGAATCCACAGGATCATCAGTTGTACAGATCAAAGTAACATTGGACTGCTTTATAAGGTTGCGTACCGACATAGAAGGATCGGCCAGCTTATTATTACAAAGCTCCCATACTTCTTCGGCAGTATTCTTATTAAGTACGCCATTGTATCCGAAATATTTCTGAAGTTCCAGATGAGACCAATGGAAGAGTGGATTGCCTATTGCCTTTCCAAGGCATTCGGCCCATTTTAAGAATTTCTCTTTATCAGGCGCATCGCCTGTTATGTAATGTTCATCCACACCGCAGGAACGCATAAAGCGCCATTTGTAGTGGTCGCCGCCAAGCCATACCTGAGTGATGTTCTCAAACTGACGGTCTTCGCAGATTTCCTGTGGATTGATATGACAGTGATAATCCAGTACAGGAGTGTTGGCAGCAAAGTCAAAATACAGCTTCTGCGCCGTGTCGTTAGAGAGTAAAAAGTTTTTGTCCATAAATTGTCTCATTTTGTTCCCTCTTTTCTTTAATTATTTTATATTTACTTTTTAATTTATACCCATTCGGTTTACATAATTCATCTAGTGCTTTTATATAAATTGGACGCATATACAATCGAAATAATTATACATTATGACGGAAAAGAAAGCAATATAAAACACTCAATTTAGGGTAACTTTTAGGTTGAATTTAGTTTTTTACAAAAAAATAATAAAATAAATCCGTATATATCAAACTTTCTGTAAAAAATATAAAATTTGTGAATAAATACATGTTGACTAAGTTGTACAAAATATGTAAAAATATTAAGTGAAATTGCTTACATTGGAAAAAATGTACAAAAATATAAGCTGAGGTTTAAAAGAGGGAGATAAAGAAAGGAGATCTAACAGCATGGAACTTTTGAACAAACAGAAAACAGGAAAGGTAGAGAGACCTGTCAAGGTTCTGCAGTTTGGAGAGGGCAACTTTCTACGTGCGTTTGTTGATTACATGATTGACATCGCAAATGAAAAGGGAGATTTCAATGGAGATATCGTATTGGTAAAACCTATTGAATTCGGTACTTTGGAGCGTTTTCACAATCAGGAATGCCAGTATACCGTACAGCTTAGAGGAATTGATGAGGGAGAAGCCAAGAAGATCAATCGTATAATAACAAGTTGTACCGATGCGGTAGCAGCTACTGAAGATTATGAAAAGTATTCGGCTTATGCTAAATTAGATACATTGCGCTTTATCGTGTCCAACACAACCGAGGCAGGTATCGTATATGACGATACAGATAAATTTGAGATGGCTCCGCCCAAGACTTTTCCGGGCAAGCTGACTAAGTTTTTATTTGAAAGATATAAGCATTTTAACGGAGCACAGGACAAGGGACTTGTAATGCTTCCGGTAGAGCTTATTGATGACAACGGTATTCATTTAAGAGAATGTGTTCTTAAATTTGCCAAGCTTTGGGGCTTAGAGGACGGATTTGTTAAATGGTTGGATGACGCCTGCGTATTTACATCTACGCTGGTTGACAGAATTGTTACCGGTTATCCGAGAGATGAGGCTGAGGAGCTTTGCAAAGAGTTTGGTTATCAGGATGATCTTATTGTAACAGGTGAACCTTTTGCACTCTGGGTAATTGAAAGTTCCAAGGATATAAGCGATGAGCTGCCGCTTGCCAAGGTAGGTCTTCCCGTTATCTTCACAGATAACCAGAAACCGTATAAGCAGAGAAAGGTACGTATCTTAAACGGAGCTCATACCTCTTTTGTACTTGCATCATATCTTTGCGGTAATGATATTGTACTTGAGTCGATGAATGATGAGCTGATTCTTAACTTTATCAAAGGCACCATCTTTGATGAGGTTATTCCTACATTAACGCTTCCGAAACAGGAACTTGACGATTTTGCGAATGCGGTACTTACAAGATTTAACAATCCTTATGTAAAGCATGCACATCTGTCAATTTCACTTAACTCAGTTTCCAAGTGGAAAGCAAGATGTATGCCGAGTTTCTTAGGATACATAGAAAAAGAAGGAAAGATTCCTACACATCTGACCTTCTCACTTGCAGCACTGATGGCATTCTATACCGGCACGGAAATCAGGGATAAAGCGCTTATCGGACATCGTGACGGTCAGGAATACAATATAATGGACGATGCTGCAGTACTTGAGTTCTTTGCAGCCAACAGCAGCAAGGAGCCTAAGGAGTTTGTTCATGCGGTACTCAGCAACAAGGATTTCTGGGATCAGGATCTGAGCGCACTTGACGGAGTTGAAGACGCAATTGTTTCCTATATCACAGATATCCGCGCTATGGGTATGCGCAAGACTATGGAGAAGGTATTCAATTAAAATAAATTAAAATTTTTGTCTGAATGACAGGCAAGAATGGGGGACCGGTGTGAAAGACTATTTAAAAATTCATGAAGACGACAACGTAATCGTTGCAATTAAAGAAATCGCTGCCGGAGAGACTGTAGATGCTTCAGGTGTACAGGTGACAGCCAAGGAGAATATTCCTGCGGGACATAAGATGGCGCTTGCAGATATCGCAGAGGGCGGAGATGTTATCAAATACGGTTTCCGTATCGGAAATGCCAAGGAGAACATCTCGGCAGGGCAGTGGATTCATACACATAACATCAAAACAGCACTTGGAGATTTGCTGGAATACACATATGAGCCGACAGGAGCCAAAGAAAGTTCATCTGAAGATGTAACCTTTATGGGCTATAACCGTCCTGACGGTAAGGTGGGCGTTCGTAATGAAGTATGGGTTATTCCTACCGTTGGTTGTGTAAATAATATTGCATCTGCACTTGCAAAATCGGCTACTCAGCGTGTTAAGGGCAGTGTGGAGGAAGTAATTGCTTTTCCGCATCCTTACGGCTGTTCCCAGATGGGAGACGATCAGGAACATACTAGAACCATTCTGGCAGACCTTATCAATCATCCGAATGCAGGAGGTGTGCTTGTACTCGGACTTGGCTGTGAAAACAGCAACATTGATGTGCTTAAGGACTACATAGGTGAAGTTGATCCTAAGAGGGTTAAATTTCTGGTTTGTCAGGATACGGAGGACGAAATGGAGGCAGGCGGTAAGCTTCTTGATGAACTTATTTCCTATGCGTCCGAATTTAAGCGTGAGCCGATAAGCGTATCCAAGCTCATCATAGGTATGAAATGCGGCGGAAGTGATGGATTCTCAGGTATTACAGCCAATCCGCTGGTAGGTAAATTCTCCGATCTTTTGATCAGCAAGAAAGGAACCACAATCCTTACTGAAGTTCCCGAAATGTTTGGTGCTGAAACCATTCTTATGAACAGATGTGAGAATAAAGAGCTGTTTGATGAGACTGTAAAGCTTATAAATGATTTTAAAAATTACTTTAAGAGTAATAATCAGACTATATATGAGAATCCGTCACCGGGTAATAAGAAGGGCGGAATCTCAACACTTGAAGATAAATCACTTGGATGTACACAGAAGTCCGGAAGTGCGCCTGTTAAAGGAGTTCTGGCATACGGACAGCGTGTGGAGACACCGGGACTTAATCTGCTTAGCGCACCGGGTAATGATCTGGTAGCATCAACCGCTCTTGCAGCAAGCGGCGCACATATCGTGCTTTTTACAACCGGACGCGGAACACCGTTTGCATCACCGGTACCGACTGTTAAGATTTCAAGTAACAGTGCGCTTGCAGGCAAGAAGAAAAACTGGATTGACTTTAATGCGGGAGTTTTGGTAGAGGATAAAGATATCGACGAAACCGCTAAGGAATTGTTTGATTATGTGGTAGAAGTTGCTTCCGGTAAGAAGGTATGCAGTGAGGAAGCAGGTTTCCACGATATGGCTATCTTCAAGCAGGGCGTTACATTGTAATTAAAGTAATTAAAATAAAGGAGGACATAGAAATGGCAATTTTGGACAAATTTTCATTGAAAGGCAAGGTAGCACTTGTAACAGGTGCATCTTACGGAATAGGTTTTGCTATTGCAACGGCATATGCTGAGGCAGGAGCAACAATCGTTTTCAATGATATCAAGCAGGAGCTTGTGGATAAAGGTCTTGCATCATACAAAGAGAAAGGTATCGAAGCACATGGTTATGTATGCGACGTTACCAATGAAGATGCGGTAAATGAGTTCATTGCAAAGGTTGAAAAGGAAGTCGGAGTGATTGATATTCTGGTAAACAATGCAGGTATCATCAAACGTATTCCTATGTGTGATATGACGGCTGCAGAGTTCAGACAGGTAATCGATGTAGACTTGAATGCACCGTTTATCGTTTCCAAAGCAGTTATTCCTTCTATGATCAAGAAAGGTCACGGAAAGATTATAAACATCTGCTCTATGATGAGCGAACTTGGTCGTGAGACTGTATCGGCATATGCCGCTGCCAAGGGTGGCTTGAAGATGCTTACAAGAAATATTGCATCCGAGTACGGTGAGTTCAATATCCAGTGTAACGGTATCGGACCCGGTTATATAGCTACACCTCAGACTGCTCCTCTTCGTGAGATTCAGCCTGATGGATCCAGACATCCGTTTGACCAGTTTATAATTGCAAAGACACCGGCTGCAAGATGGGGAGATGCTGAAGACCTTCAGGGTACGGCAGTATTCCTTGCATCAGATGCATCTAATTTCGTTAACGGTCATGTTGTTTATGTAGACGGCGGTATCCTTGCTTATATCGGCAAACAGCCCGGCTAAGCACTAAAGGGAAGTTCAAAGGTGGTAGCAAGATTCGCTGCCACCTTTTTATCATATTGAACACACTTATACGCAAACTCGCAGCTTGAGTAAAAATGGAGGATTAGTATGGATATTCGATTGATTATGAAAACGGCGCGCAGTGTCACAATTGAACTGGACGATGGCGGAACTTATGAAACTTTTGAAAAATACAGGCTTTTTTTGAATCATGAAGAATGTATGTTGACCGGTACGGTCATTACGAGTATTTATGATCTGAAACCGGGCACCGAGTATCTGCTTGAAGTTCGCAGCATAGACGGAACAAATGCAGGAAGCATTAATTTTAAAACCGAAGAGGAATACGTTACGATTAATGTAAAAGAACTTGGGGCAGTCGGAGACGGAGTATCGGATGACACCGGGTTTATACAGGCTGCGATTATGGCCTGCCCGCCGAAGAGCCGTGTACTTATTCCGAATGGAAAGTATAAGATTACCAGCATCTTTTTAAAGAGCGGCATCAATCTGGAAATTGCAAAAGGAGCGGAACTGCTGGCAGATACCGACAGGAATCGGTTTGCAAAATTCCCCGGACTGATAGAGAGTTATGATGAGACCGAAGAATATAACCTTGGAACATGGGAAGGCAATCCGCTGCCTATGTTTGCAAGTATTATTACCGGAATCGGAGTGTCTGACGTTAAGATTTACGGAGAGGGAATAGTCAATGGCTGTGCTTCTACCGATAACTGGTGGAACAATCCTAAGGTTATGGTTGGGGCTTTTAGACCGAGAATGCTGTTTTTGAACCATTGTGACCGGATTCAGGTACAGGGAGTTACATTCTGCAATAGCCCGGCATGGACTATTCATCCGTATTTTAGCAATGAACTGATGTTTGCCAATGTGAAAGTGCAGAATCCCCAGAACTCTCCTAACACTGACGGACTTGATCCCGAATCATGCCGTGATGTGAAAATATTAGGTGTGCTTTTTTCGCTTGGAGATGATTGTATCGCCGTTAAATCGGGTAAAATCTATATGGGTAAAAAATACAGGACTCCGTCCGAAAATATACATATATGCCATTGCCTGATGGAAAAAGGACATGGAGCCGTTACCGTCGGAAGCGAGATTGGAGCCGGTGTACGAAATATGGTCGTGGAAAAATGCCGTTTCTCACATACTGACCGCGGACTCAGGATTAAGACACGTCGTGGCCGCGGAAAGGATTCGGTTTTAGACAACATAACGTTTAAGAATATAGATATGGATCATGTAATGACTCCGTTTACTGCGAATGCCTTTTATTTCTGTGATCCTGACGGACATTCCGAATATGTGCAGTCGAGAGAGGAATATCCGGTAGATGACGATACACCTGAATTGGGACATTTCCTGTTTGAAGACATTCATGCGGTTAACTGCCATGTGGCAGCAGCATATTTTGACGGACTTCCTGAGCGTAAAATCGAAGAGATAAAGATGAAAAACTGCACCATTTCTTTTGCGGATGAAGCTGTAACCAATGTTCCGATCATGGCTAACGGAGTGGATGCCTGCTCCAAGAAGGGTATACATGCGACGAATGTCAAGAGACTTATCCTTGATAATGTGCTTATTAAGGGAAATGTTGGCGATGACTTGGAGCTTAATGGTATTGATAAGTTTGAACAAGATTAATGGAGGTATAGAGTGCAATTAGGTATACGTTTACATGATATAAAAAAGGTTCCGCTGGAGGAGCGGCTTAAGATTGCAAGAGAGCAGGGCTTTAAGTGTGGACATCTGGCGCTTTCCAAGGTGGTATCTGAATATTCGGTTGCAGATGAGGCGCTGACACCGGGCTTTGCCTGTTACCTGAAAAGGTTGTTTTATGAAAATCATATTGATATAGCCGTACTCGGTAATTATCTGAATCTGGCAAATCCTAATGAGGAAAGTCTTAAGAAGAATCAGGCGCGTTACCTTGCTCACATACGCTTTGCCTCTCTTCTGGGATGCGGAGTGGTTGGAACAGAGACCGGAGCGGTCAATGAAGGGTACAAGTATGAGGAGCGTAATCATTCTGAAGAGGCGCTTGAGATTTTTATAAAAAATGTCAGACCGGTAGTGGAATATGCGGAGAAAATGGGCGTGATTTTTGCGATTGAACCGGTGTTTAAGCATATTGTATGCAATCCGGAGCGGGCAAGAAGGGTGTTGGATGAGATAAATTCCCCCAATTTGCAGATTATTTTTGACCCGGTCAATCTATTGGATATAAGCAACTATCAGGATAGAGAACAGATTATACACAATGCGATTGACTTACTTGGTCAAGATATTGCAATGGTGCATATTAAGGACTTCAAGGTTGGAGAAAAAGGTCTTGATTCTGTTGCGGCAGGTACGGGAGAGATGGATTATAGCGAGATTATCCGTTTTATCAAGGCAAGGAAGCCCTATGTACATGTTACTCTGGAAAACACGGTTCCGGAAAATGCAGTTGAAGCAAGAGAATATATCCAGAAACTCTGGGACGATTGTGAAGTGTGAAATATGGTAAATGGTTAAGCGAAAGGGGAGGTTTATGGACAGGATTGAAAAGTATATTGACGAATTGATGGAGAAAAGTACACCGGATAGGCCAATCTGGAATATCGAAAAAATCCTTCAGGGAAAGAAATCCACCTGGGATTATATTGACGGCTGTATGATAAAGGCAATTCTGGAGATGTATGCAATCACTAAAGATAAGAAATACTTTGAATTTGCGGATGCTTTTATTGACTATAAGGTAAAAGAGGACGGTAGTATCGAAGGCTATGATGTGTCTGAACTGAATATTGACAATGTTAATGCCGGAAAGACTCTGTTTGAATTGTATGACCTGACAGGAAAGGAAAAGTATCGTAAGGCAATCGACTTGATTTACAGTCAGATTGAGCAGATGCCAAGGACAGGAGACGGGAATTTCTGGCATAAGAACATTTATCCGAATCAGGTATGGCTGGATGGTCTGTATATGTGCCAGCCCTTCTATATGGAATATGAAACCAGATTCAACGATAAGAAAAACTATGGCGACATTTTCAATCAGTTTGCACAGGTGGTTAAGCATATGCATGATCCCAAGACAGGTCTGTATTATCATGCTTATGATTCATCCAGAGAGATGTTCTGGTGTGATAAAGTAACGGGGTTAAGCCAGAATTTCTGGCTGCGTGCACTTGGCTGGTACTCAATGGCCTTGCTTGATACACTTGATAAGATGGATTCAACCTGTGGAGACGATTACGAGACGCTTAAGACTGTGTTTGTAGAGCTTATGGAAGCAATGCTTAAGTATCAGGATGAAAGCGGTATGTGGTACCAGGTAGTAAATCTGGGCGGCATGGAAAAGAACTATCTGGAAACCAGCGGAAGCTCTATTATGGCTTATGCACTGTTAAAAGGTGTGCGTCTCGGATTTTTACCGGAGAGTTACCGTGAAAACGGTAAAATGGCTTTTAAGGGAATTTGTGACAAGTATCTTTCTACGGACGAAGAAGGCAATCTTCATCTTGGAGGAATCTGTCTGGTAGCAGGACTTGGCGGTAAAAAGATGCGTTCAGGTACCTTTGACTATTATATGTCGGAGCCTGTGGTAAATGATGATGCCAAGGGAGTGGGACCGTTCCTGCTGGCTTATACGGAGATGTTGCGTTTAGAGAAAAACTGAAATAAATATGGAAATGAATAAAAAAGAAAACCCAGCTTCTGTACTTTTACAGGAACTGGGTTTTGATTTACATAACAATGCTGGCGTTATATATTATTTCAGAAGTGCCTTAGTCTCTCTGGCAATTGCAAGTTCCTCATTGGTAGGAATTACAAGTACTTTAGTGGTGGAGTCAGGTGTTGAAATAACCAGTTCCTCGCCACGTTTGGAATTCTGCTCCTTATCCAGAGTGATGCCAAGATATCCGAGGCGGCTGCAGATCATTTCTCTTACAAATGCGCTGTTCTCACCAAGTCCTGCCGTAAAGCAGATTGCGTCTACACCGTTCATTGCTGCGGTGTAAGCGCCGATATATTTGGTTACACGGTATGCAAAGGTCTCAATTGTGCGGATTCCTTCTTCCTTACCGCTTTCATATGCATCCTGAAGATCACGGAAATCTGATGAAAGATTGGAAGATAAACCGAGTACACCGGATTTCTTATTCAGTATTGACATAATGTCATCTATGGATTTGCCTTCTTTATGAGCGATAAATTCAATGATGGCAGGATCGATATCTCCTGAGCGTGTACCCATGATAAGACCTTCTAAAGGAGTAAGACCCATTGAGGTATCGATACATTTACCGTTCTTAACAGCTGAAACGCTGGCGCCGTTTCCAAGGTGGCATACGATAATCTTTAAGTCTTCATATTTTTTACCTAATACTTCGGCAGCTCTGTTTGATACATAGGAGTGGCTGGTTCCATGGAAACCGTATCTTCTTACTTTGTATTTCTCATAGTATTCATAAGGGATACCGTATAAATAAGCTTCCTTAGGCATAGTCTGATGGAAAGCCGTATCAAATACGGCAGCCATAGGTGTGTTAGGCATAAGCTCCTTACATGCTGCTATTCCGATTAAGTTTGCAGGGTTATGTAAAGGAGCAAGCTCGTTACAATCGGTAATTGCCTTAACAACTTCATCCGTGATAAGAGTGGACTTGGCAAATTTTTCACCACCATGTACAATACGATGTCCTACCGCTGCAATTTCCGAAAGATCCTTAACAACGCCATTGACTGAATCAGTCAATGAATTGAGTACCAGCTTAACTGCTGTTGTGTGGTCTTCCATAGGAGTTACTGTTGTAATCTTATCTTTACCTTCCGGCTGGTAAACAAGCTGGCTGCCTTCTATGCCGATTCTTTCACATAAGCCTTTTGCAATCAGTTTTTCTGTTTCTGCGTCGATCAACTGGAATTTAAGAGATGAGCTTCCGCAGTTAATAACTAATATATTCATTATAATCAATCATCCTTTCATAGCTTAAGTTTGTTCTATGTAACGTTAATAACTTTATGATAATTGTGCCTGTACTGCTGTCAGAGCCACTACGCCGACGATATCTTCCCATGAACAGCCGCGGGAGAGGTCGTTCACCGGTTTAGCGATACCCTGAAGTATCGGTCCGTATGCTTCTGCCTTTGCAAGTCTCTGAACCAGCTTATATCCTATGTTACCACTGTCTAAGTTAGGGAAAATAAGTACATTTGCTTTACCTGCAACTTCACTTCCCGGAGATTTGGTCTTAGCTACCGATGCAACCAAAGCCGCATCTAACTGAAGTTCACCGTCAAGGCAGAGGTGAGGATATTCTTCTTTGGCTATCCTTGTAGCCTCTACAACTTTGTCAACCAGAGCGTGTTTAGCGCTGCCCTTGGTAGAGTGTGAAAGCATCGCGATAATAGGCTTAGCGCCTACAAGTGCCTTAAAGCTCTTAGCTGAGGAATCAGCTATAGCTGCAAGCTCCTCTGCTGTAGGGTCCTGATTCAGACCGCAGTCTGCAAACAGGAAAGTTCCGCCTTCACCGAATTCACAATCCGGTACATCCATAATAAAGAAACCTGATACAAGTTTAACGCCGGGAGCGGTTTTAAGAATCTGCAGCGCCGGACGAAGAGTATCTGCCGTCGCATGAGCAGCTCCGGCTACCATACCGTCGGCATCATTGGCTTTAACCATCAAAACGCCGTATGTAAGAGCATCTGTTAAAAGAATCTCTCTTGCCTGCTCAGGGGTCATGCCTTTGCTCTTTCTTGTTTCATAAAGTAAATTCACATATTCGTCAAGTTTATCTGATTTCTTAGGATCCTCGATAGCAACGCCGTCAAGTTCTACTTCCAGCCAGCTAGCACCGTCAAGTATCTTTTCCTCATCGCCTATCATAACTATATCGGCAATTCCCTCTGCAACAATATGAGATGCTGCAATCAATGTTCTTTTGTCGGTTGTTTCCGGCAATACGATTTTTTTCTTGTCGCTTTTTGCTTTTTCTTTCATTAGGTCAATGTATGACATACCCCATTCTCCTTTCGATTTTCAGTCTCTTTGCTCATATAATTGGCAAAATCCAACTGCATTATAGTAAAATTATACAAAAATTCTCGCCTGTGTACAAGATGATTTTAATGTATTTTATGTATTTTTTTCCATAATTTTAGCAGACGGATTTTAGCGGTTTTAAATTACTATTTTATTTAAATTGCGCGCAATCAATAACTTTACACAGTTTGGCAGGTTTGTTATAATATTGCATAGTAAAAAAGAAATGGAGGGTTTTAACATGGGTGTATACGCAATTTCCGGCGCTTCAAGCGGAATCGGCGCCAAAGCAAAAGAACTGTTATTGGAACGGGGTAATCAGGTTATTAACATTGACTTAAAAGATGGTGACATCTGTGTCAATCTTGCAACCGAAGAAGGAAGAAAAGAGGCGGTGGACGCTCTTCACAAAATGTGTCCGGACGGACTCGACGGCATCATCTGCAATGCCGGTGTATCCGGTGCCTGCGGTAATCTTCCGCTTATAATTTCACTTAATTATTTCGGTACTATCGCTCTTGCAAAGGGCGCATATGATCTGCTTGAGAAAAAACACGGAAGTTGTGTTGTTACAGCTTCCAATACTATCTCACAGGGTGCAGGACGTATGGATATCGCAGACCTTTTGAATAATATCGGAGATGAGACAAGAGTCCTTCATCTGGTAAATCAGATGGATGCTTCCAACTTAAGCGTTGGTAATTCACTCTATGTTTCTACCAAATATGCTTTGGCAAGATGGGTAAGGCGTGTATCTGCTGCATGGGCCGCTAACGGCGTTCGTATTAATGCAATAGCTCCCGGCAACGTAAATACCGCGATGACAGCTACAATGAGTACTTCCGCAAAGATGGCTCTGAATGCGCTTCCGATTCCTACCAAATACGGTCAGGAAACTCTGATGGATGCCGATGAGATAGCCGAGGTTATGATTTTCCTTGTATCCGACAAGGCAAAGGGCGTAAACGGAAACGTAATGTTTGTAGACGGCGGTACTGATGCGCTGCTTAACTCTGAAAAAGTATATTAAAATTATTTGAATCGTTAATATTTAGATACGCCGATATGCGGCAGATTGAGAGGTATGTTTATGAAACCTATTGAGAAATATGTAGAAGTTATGGAAAATAAAGACTTTGAAGGTCTTGCAGAGCTTTTTAGCAAAGACGGAGTACTTAGTGATTACTGTACTAATTCATCAGCACAGAAAGAATATCATATTTATGGAAAGGAAACCATCAATATGTTCTTCCGTAATAAATTCGGCTTCCGTCAGTATTCAATTATGGATGCTGAGGTAGTGAATGATACACAGGCTGAATTTATTGCTAACTTTGGCGGTTACAATATTATGGCAATCGCTACGGTTCGTGAAGTGACTGAAGACGGTCATATTAAGAATCTTACTGTAAGACCTAAATAAATTATTTAAAATTTAACGGTAAAAATCCGATGTTTCCCGATGAAATTGGAACATCGGATTTTTCAGATAATTTTCAGATAATTTATGAAGTAATTTTCTGCAGATAATTTACGAAGTAAATTTTCTGTTAGTATAATATTTCCTTAACATTTTGGCATACTAACCTGTAAATAACACTTTAATGATAGAAATATTATGACAAGGAGAGTGTCCAGATGTTAGGAAAACAAAGCATTCAGTTTGATAATCAGCCTTATCTTATCAATAGCGCTTCAATTGTTGGAAAAAAAGAAGGAGAAGGTCCCATGGGGAAACTCTTTGATAAGGTAGGAGATGATGATTTATTTGGTGCACAGACATGGGAAGAGGCGGAGAGCAGTTTGCAGAAGCAGGCAATACAGCTTCTTTTAGACAAAGAAAGTATTAAAAAAGAGGATATTCAACTTATTTTTGCGGGTGACTTACTTGGTCAATCAATAGCCAGCAGCTTTGGGATTGCTTCTTTTGAAACTCCGCATGTAGGCCTGTTTGGGGCCTGTTCTACCAGCGGACTGTCAATAGCGCTTGGCAGCCTGGCAGTGGCGGGAGGTTTTGTTGACAAGGCTGCCTGTGTTACATCCAGTCATTTTGCAAGTGCGGAAAAAGAATTCCGTTATCCTCTGGCATACGGTAACCAGAGACCGTTGTCTGCTACCTGGACGGTGACAGGCAGTGCCGCATTTTTGATTTCGACCAAACAGGAAAAAAAGGCGCGTGCAAAGGTGACCGGTGTGACTTTTGGAAAAATTATGGATTATGGTATTAAAGACTCCTTGAATATGGGAGCCTGTATGGCACCGGCCGCAGCGGATACAATTAAACAGAATCTTCAGGATTTTAACAGGAATCCGGAAGATTACGATAAAATAATCACAGGTGACCTTGGCGTTGTTGGACAAAAGCTTTTGTTTGAACTGTTAAAAGAAGATGGAATTGACATCACTAAACAGCATATGGACTGTGGTATGGAAATTTTTGACAGCGAAAAGCAGAATACAAATGCAGGCGGTTCGGGTTGTGGCTGTGCGGCAGTTACTTTGTCAGCCTATATCCTTAAGAAGATAGAAGAAGGAGTCTGGAAGAGGGTACTGTTTGTACCGACCGGAGCACTTCTCAGTAAGACAAGCTTCAATGAAGGTCAGACAATACCGGGAATAGCTCATGGTGTGGTGTTTGAGCAGGATGCCTGAGGAGAAATATTACTATGCGTGAGATGGAATTTAAAATGGAACGTCCCGGATTATTAAAGGCGGGTGACCATATAACGGTGACTGAAGGCGTACTGCCAAGCAGTTATTATTATACGATTGATCCTTCATATGCAATGTCCGGGAACTTTCCCTTTACGGAGCGTCTGTTGGAAAGGGAGGGAGAAGTTGTAGAGGTTATTGAGAACGACAGAGGCTTTTATGTGAAGGCGAGATTCGGGGAGTGAAGTACACCTCCCTGTTACATATTAAGTAGATACAGGTAATTATAAAGCTTATTATATTAATAAAAATTATGAAAAGAGGTAAAAAAATGTTAAAGAAAATTTCAACAGACAAGGCGCCGGCAGCAATCGGACCATATTCACAGGGAATCATTGCAGGGGATATGCTTTATGCGTCGGGACAGATACCGATCGATCCGGCAACAGGAGAGATTACCGGTAAAGATATTACCGAACAGGCACAGCAGGTAATGAAAAATGTAGGCGAGATTTTAAAAGCGGCGGGAACGGATTATGCCAATGTGGTCAAAACAACCTGTTTCCTTGCGGAAATGGCTGATTTTGCAGCGTTTAATGCGGTTTATGAGAAATATTTTACCGAAAAACCGGCCAGAAGCTGTGTTGCGGTAAAAGAACTTCCCAAAGCCGTGCTGTGTGAAGTTGAAGTTATCGCATACCTGGGATAAAACGGATATAAATAATAATGTATAACAATGGGCAATAATGCAGAAAATAATACATAAGAAATTGTAAAAGCGAGGTTATGCAAATGGATTATGTAATTGCTTTCTGCGTGGGCGGGATAATCTGTGCACTTGCTCAGATTCTGCTTGAAAAAACCAAAATGATGCCGGGGCGGATCATGGTGCTTATCGTATGTCTTGGTGCAGTAATAAGCGCTTTTGGATGGTATGAACCGTTTATGAATTTCGCCGGTGCCGGTGCCAGCGTACCGCTTCTGGGATATGGTAATATCTTGATGGAAGGTGTAAAAGATGCCGTTGACCAGGATGGGTTCATCGGTCTTTTCAAGGGCGGATTTGCCAATGGTGCGGTAGGCTGCAGTGCGGCTCTCATTTTTGCCTATCTGGCAAGTCTGGTTTTTCAATCTAAGATGAAAAAGTAGTAAAGCAGGGGGGCATCTAGGACTTACAGTAAAGATGTCCCTCAAATTCTTTAAAAAGACTTTCTTCTTTTTTTCTCATAAATATTGTAAGGTCATCTTTGCCGAAAGATAGTTGGAAGTGCAGGCTGCCCACATAGGAATCGATAATGTGCACTTTGATATAAAAGGTTCCGTCGGCAAGCCAGGCGCCGCTTGCGCAATATTTCAAATCATAAATCGGGAAGATGCCTGTTTTCATGCAGCCTATGCCGAAATTGACGGTGCAGGCTGTGTTTTTATGGACAAATGACAAGGTACCGCTCTGTGGCGAAATATCATATTGACCGAGTTGGTCGATGTTTAGGCAAAAGCTGTCAAATTGGCTGTTTTCCGTTATGACACGGAAGTCTTTTCCTATTATTGCGGCTGCGGATGCCGGCATTGGGAAGCTGTTTAATGCTTCTATTTTAAGAGACGAAAGTATATCCTCCAGCAGTTTGCTTGAGTCTTTTGTGACGGGAAGGGGCTTGTCCTGTATATATGGAAGGAGTTCTTCATAAAGAGCATCATAAATCTGCTGATTGCCGCCGCCTATGTTCTGGGTATCTGCGGTTGTGACGCAGATAAGATCATAATCGGGAAGAAAGATGATGAGCTGTCCGCCCATTCCGTAGCAGGTATAACCGTTTTTTTCACCGCGCCAGAACTGCAGGCCATAGCCCTGCGCCTCACTTGGCACCGGGGCGGTAATCTGTGTCTCGGTAAGGCAGGACACTGCCATATCTATGTATGAGGATGAAATAAGCTGTTTTCCGTCTACCATTCCTTTATGCGCGATAAAATATCCGAATTTCATAAGATCCATTGGAAGCGCTACCAGACCTGAGCCGCCTATTGAGACACCAAAAGGGTCCTTCAGCATATAAGAGTTCTCGGAGAGACCGAGGATGCCAAGTTTCTTCTTAATATAATCCAGCATATCTTCACCGGTCAGCTTTTCCACAAGGGCGCACAGGGTATGTGCAGCTGATGTATCATAATGAAAGATGGTTCCGGCAGGATGGGTAGGAGGAGTGGTAAAGAAACTTTCTACCCAGTCCGAGTTCATGTTCAGCTTGTATGTAGTGGAGGCATGGCAGGTTCGCATCATCAGCATATTTCTTATGGTCATTGATGCTATCCAGGGATGAACCTTAGGCGGAAGTTTTTCCGGGAAATATTTTATGATAGGATCGTCTAAGGATATTTTTCCCTCATCGACAAGCAGTCCGATTGCAATGGATGTAAAGCTCTTACTGATAGAGAACATACGGTGCAGGCTGTCCGCCCGGCACGGCTCATAATATCCCTCAAAAATCAGTTTGTCATTATGCATAATCAGAAGGCTGTGCATAGGTATATGGCGCCTGTTAAGCCTTTCTATAAAATGACCAATACAGTCAACGGGGATTCCCGTTTCTTCGGGGAGGGCTTTTTCGAATGTAAGCATATTAATTCCGCCTTTCATTTAATATTTTTCATCGCTGTTTAGTTCACCGTTTAATCCATTATATCAAAATATGTGTAAAAATAAATGATAATCAATATTTTATTTTTGGATTTTGTCTATATAATGTAAATTTGTATAAAAAAATTAAAATAATTTAGGCATATTGTTTATAAATTTTCATAATATATTTCTAAAAAAATAAAAAATTTGTACCTCTTGACTAAATATAGCCATAGCTATATAATGTATTTATGATGTGATAATATATACATCTAAGAATTTATTCAATAAGGAGGTTTATATGAAAAAGAAATTAGTTTCCTTGCTTTTGTCAGCTTCTATGGTAGCTGCATTAGTAGGATGCGGTGGTGGTGACACAGGTTCAACACCGGACGCAAGCAACGGTAACACATCAACAGGTGACAGTGCAAACAATGAATCAGGTGATTCTGCTGCAAGTAATTATGATTTAACGTCTCTTAATATCGTAGTAGACGGTACCTTGACAGCAACACTTGACAATGGTCAGGCTGATTTTGAGGCTCAGTGGGAAGCAGCTGTAAGTGAGGCACTCGGTCATGATATCGATTTGACTATTCAGCAGCTGGACCACTCAGGATACATTGATGCAGTTGGACGTCTTTTCGCAGGTGGAGATATGCCTGATGCAATGATCATGCCTGCTGCTATGTTCAAGCAGTATGCTCCTACAGGACTTCTTTGGGATATGGCAAGCGCATATGACAATGCAGAGTTCCAGTCCAGAATGATCCTTCCGGATGTAAACGAGAATCTTAAGGACAGCCAGGGACATCTTTATGGTTTTGCTTACGGTTATGGTAACGGTTGTGTTACTTATGTTAAGAAAGCATGGCTTGATGCAGTTGGATTAAGTGGTAGTGATATCAAGACATATGATGATTACTATGATATGCTTCTTAAGTTCCACAATGAAGATCCTGACGGAAACGGAACAAACGGTGATACCTATGGTGTTATCGCAGCAGGTTTCCTTGGAAACGAAGCTCCGTATGTAAACTATCTGCCTGAGTTCTGGCAGGACGCTTATCCGGCAATTTATCCCGGTGATGACGGAGTATGGGTTGACGGATTCCAGTCAGAAGAGACCAAGGCTGCTCTGCTTAGATTACAGAAGGCATATGCAGATGGCGCTATCGACCCTGAGACTCTTACAGCATCTACCAAGATTGCTCGTGAGAAATGGTTCTCCAATGACCAGACCGGTTCAGCAGGTGCATTCACATACTGGGCGGGTACATGGTATCAGACACTTACCGATAACCTTAAAAAGAACGAAGTTGATTCTGAACTGGTACAGTTAGCTCCTATCGCAGAAGTTGGCGCATACCTCAACAGAGAAGCTCCTGTATGGGTTATCATTGATGACGGTGACGGTGACAACTCTCGTGAGCAGGCAATCTTTGATGCATTTATCGAGACTATGATGGATGGTGACAAAGTACAGACTCTCTGGACATATGGTGCAGAGGATGTTCACTGGTCTACAAAGGCTGAAACATTCACAACCAATGCCGGAAAAGATGATGCTAAAGAGTATAGTTATGAAGAGGGTGAGTTCCATCTTAAACAATCACCAAACGATGAAAATACCCTTTGGAAAAAGAACCTCATCGATCCCGCTCTGGTAGTTTGTGAACTTACGAATGGCTATTCAGATTCAAGTAGCTTAGCTGTTGAAGGTAACAAGTTCTTTACAGCTAACTGTGTAGATGCTCCTACATCTCCTACATCTGAGACTTATACAAATGAAACAGGTACTATCTATGATGCACAGCTTGAAGTTGTTACAGCTGTAGTTGTAAACGGCGGTGACGTAGATTCTGCTATGGCTACTTATGTATCCAAAGTAGGCGGTACTATTGACCAGATCCTTGAGGAACTTAACTCACAGGAATAATCAGTTTAACTGAACAAGATAATAAGTATTGATATGATAGCTGTTCTGCTGCAGCGGAACAGCTATCATTAAATAAACCAAAATTTATTAAGTTAATTTACATTGAAGATATTTTTATATGAATTTTGTTTTGACTCATAAGGGTTTATGAGGGTTATGGAGTAGTTGAGGTATTTTGGTATATCTTAATTGATTTTCCGGTCATCATATTATTCCGGTGACTGAAAATAATGGGGATAATGTATTAGGCATGAGAAAGGAAGAGAACGGTATGAAAAAAAATAAGAAGGTAATTACGTCTACGGGTGTACCGGTGCGTGAGAAACCGTTAGGTGTCCGCATCTGGAATAACAAGGGATATTACGTAATGTTCATTCCTGTTTTGATAACTGTTTTAATTATGAATTATTGGCCCATGCTGGGTATACGCTATGCATTTTATGATTATAAACCGGTCGGAACTCCTTCATGGGTCGGTGTAGAGCATTTTAGTAAGATGTTTTTTGGATCGACATCGACAGCCTTTTGGACTGCGTTTAAGAATACATTGCAGCTTAGTATTATGAAATTGATTCTTGATACTACTGCATCGGTAGTTGTTTCGGTTTTCCTGAATGAAATGGGTAACCTTTTAGCTAAGAAATCTTTGCAGACTGTTATTTATCTGCCCCACTTTATGTCATGGGCAGTTGTTGCTTCCATTTTCAGTTTGCTGCTTTCTCCTTCCGCAACCGGTATGGTTAACGGATGGTTGAAGGATTTGGGAGTAATAGCAAGAGATCAGTCAGGTATTTACTTCCTGGCAGAAAAGTCATGGTGGAGACCGATATTCTACCTTATTAATATGTGGAAGGAAACCGGTTGGGGAACTATTATCTTCCTTGCAACACTTTCCGGTATCAATCCTGAATTGTATGAAGCAGCAGACATTGACGGTGCAACACGTATGCAGAAGATACGTTATGTCACCCTCCCTGCCTTAGCTAATACAATTGTAACGGTTCTTATCCTGAACCTTGCAAAAGTTATGAATATGTTTGAATCCGTATTCGTACTTTATAACAATGCAGTATATGATGTATCAGATGTTATTGCTACATATATCTATCGTCAGTCATTTGCGATTGCCTTACCTAATTATGGATACACCACGGCGGTTGGTCTTTTCAAATCCTTAGTGGGCGGCGCGTTGGTAATTATTTGTAATCAATTAAGTAAGAAAGTACGTGGTCGTGGTATCATTTAGGAGGTAGAGATATGAAATCAAAAAAGAAGATAAAAGTATTTGATGTAGTCAACTATATTGTATTTATAATACTCGGGTTGGTTATTCTGGTTCCTATATGGAAGGTACTGATTGACTCCCTTAATGCGGTAGGTGTATATCAGTTCCGTCTTTGGCCCAGTCAGTTTACTATTGATGGATATAGGACTATTATCGAGACTAAGCTGTTGTATAAGCCGTTTTTAAATTCAGTTATTACAACGCTTCTCGGCACATTGCTTGGTTTGATGCTTTCCACACTTGCCGGTTATGTGCTTGCACAGGAGGAACTGCCGGGTCGTGCGTTACTTGCATACATACTGTTGTTTACCATGATTTTCTCCGGTGGTATGATTCCCGAATACCTGGTAATGAAGAAACTGGGACTTGTAAACAGTATGTGGCTGTTGGTATTTAAGCATGGTGTTAACGTATATAACTTCGTACTTATGAAGAACTTCTTTGAAGGTATTCCGGCCAGTCTTTATGAGGCTGCTAAACTTGACGGATGTTCACCAATGGGAATTTTCTTCAAGATTGTGCTTCCGCTTTCCAAGGCAGCTCTTGCATCCATCGGTTTGATGTTTGCGGTTACGGTATGGAATGACTATTCAACAGTTAAGATTTATATAACAGATCCTAATCAGGTTAACTTCCAGTACAAACTGAGAAACATGATTATGGATGGTGATACTCCTACAACTGCATACAAAGTATCGCAGTCCACACTGTTCAATGCAGGTATTATCGCAGCTATCCTGCCATTTATGGCATTGTATCCGTTCTTACAGAAATACTTCGTAACGGGTGTTAATATCGGAGCAGTTAAGGAGTAATATACTTGGAGGTAACCTATGGCAACGATATATTGGGCCGGTGATTCCACTGTACAGTATAATGGTATAAAGACATATCCTCAAACAGGAATCGGTCAGGTGTTTAACCTGTTTATAAAACCGGAGATAAAGATTTCAAACCATGCCAAGAATGGCAGGAGTACGAAAAGTTTCATAGATGAATCCAGACTGGAGCCTATTTATGACAGTATTACAGAGGGAGATTTCCTTTTTATCCAGTTTGGTCACAATGATGAGAAAAAAGATGATCCTGCAAGATATACGGAACCTTTTGGGGAGTTTGTTGAAAACCTTGAGAAGTTCGTAAACGTGGCAAGAAATAAAAAAGCATATCCGGTGATTATAACACCTGTTGAGAGAAGAAACTTTATAGATGCAAGCAAACCGACGGAGTTTAATCATGACGAGTATGTAAAGGCAATGAAGCAGACAGCTGAGAAGCTGGGTGTAGCGTTGATTGATTTAAACAGTATGAGTCGTGAGGAACTTAAGAAAAAAGGTGTCGAAGCATCTAAAGACTGGTATATGCATTTGCCTGAAGGCGTATATCCATATCATATGGAGGGGCTTGCCGATAATACTCATTTAAAGTATGCAGGTGCGGTAGCTTATGCCGGGTGCATTGCAAGAGGTCTTAAAGAATTAGGTGGAATCTATGAGGAACTCTTACTTGAGGATCTGATTTAAAGAAATTAAATGGCTTGGGTTATGAATATGACCTGAGCCATTTCGATTTAATGACGAACCTTGACATAATAAACAAAATAATGGGCTCCGGATATGCAAAAGAAATGCAAGCATTTCAGCAAATCGCCCCTTATTTTGTTTATTTTATCAAAGTTCTGGTTATTGAAAATGAAAGGAGATAGGTCATATGGATCAATTATGGAAAGCGGATTTGGGAGACGGTAATTATAAAAACCCAATATTATTTGCGGATTATTCGGATCCGGATGTGATAAGGGTGAAAGATACATATTATATGACAGCATCAAGCTTCAATTATGTGCCGGGGCTGCCGATTCTAACGTCTAAGGATTTGGTGAACTGGAAGCTGGCTAATTATGCACTGGATAAGATAAATTACGATAAATATGATATGCCGCAGCATGCAAAAGGCGTGTGGGCCCCTGCAATAAGATATCATAATGATCGCTATTATATATACTATGGTATGCCGGACGAAGGGATTTTTATGGTTAGTACCGGAGATGCACTTGGAAAATGGGATGAACCGGTATTGGTGCTTGAAGGAAAAGGGTTGATTGATCCCTGTCCTTTCTGGGATGATGACGGTAAGGCCTATATAATCCATGGATATGCCAAAAGTCGTATCGGTTTCAAGAGTTATCTTGGTATTTTTCCTATGTCTTTTGATGGAACCAAGGCCATAGGAGAGGACCATATACTTTTTGACGGTGTAGAAACTCAGCATACAATTGAGGGTCCCAAGGTATATAAGAGGAATGGATATTATTATATCCTTGCACCGGCGGGCGGCGTGAAGAAGGGATGGCAGACTGCACTTCGCTCTAAAAATATATACGGACCCTATGAAGAAAAAATTGTTATGAAGCAGGGAAACACTCCAATTAACGGGCCTCATCAGGGAGGACTGGTTGATACGGTAAACGGTGACGAATGGTTTATACATTTTCAGGACAGGGGACTCTATGGACGCATTGTGCATTTGCAGCCTGTTGTTTGGGAAAATGACTGGCCGGTAGTAGGTATAAATGCCATAGACGGCTGCGGGGAGCCTTGTGAGGTATATAAGAAGCCAAATACAGGAATTGTGGAAGAAATTACCTCTTTGGAGGCATCGGATGATTTTAGTACCGGATCTGATGGCGGCAGTCTAAATTTAATGTGGCAGTGGCTTGGCAATCCAAAAGAGAATTTCTATTCATTGACCGAAAGGGTCAACTTTCTGAGATTATATGCCTTAAACACTTCCGGTAAAGCTGAGCCAATTTTATGGGAGAGCTCCAATGTACTGACACAAAAGCTGGTATGTCCTTATTTTAAGGCAACAGTGTCAATGCATATGACACATCTGTCAGAAAATGAACAGGCCGGTATGGTCATAATGGGAGGGCATTATGCCTATCTGGCAGTAAGGGTCATAGACGGAAAAAAGACGGTTATTTATGCTATGGCTTATAATGACGGAGATGGTATTAAGGAGAAAGTTACTTCATTAAAAGAACTGAATGAAGATGATGAAAAGATATATATGACTTTTGTTATGGAAAGTGGTGGTAATGGACCCGAATTTAAAGTATACTATAATTTAGAAGGCGGGGAGGAAATAAATGTTCCTACAAGCTTTATGCCCTCCGATCACACATGGGTCGGGGCTAAGATCGGACTTTTTGCTAATGTAGCTGAAGAAACCGAAAAGGGTGGATATGCCGATTTTGAATATATTCATGTAACCGCCATATAAGAAAATATTGTATGAACTAATTTGTGAGGCTTTTAAAACCGATTCAAAATCTTGCAGGTTGAGCAAAAACGGGGGATTAATATGAATTTGGAGGAGGCTATTAGAAATCAGAGTTTAGATGATGTAATAGCTGTTGTGGAACAGGATATTAACAGTGTTGACGGCACAACCGGGGACGGTATTCCGTTGTTTATGTATGCGGCACAGACCGGAAACTTTCCTATTGTCAAATATATGATTGAGTATACAAGAGCAAGTATGAATGCAGTAGATGAAGAGCATCGGAATATACTGCATTATGCTGCAATGTCCGGGAATCTGGAGATGAACCGCTATCTTGTGGAAAAAGTCGGCATGGATATAACATCGGCTGATAAGAATCTGGTGACCCCTTATCAGATTGCATTTGAAAAAGGTAATAAGGAGCTGCTTGCGTATTATGAGGAATGTGTAGGGGGTGCTTACGAGGATATGTATCACAATCCGATACGTACCGGAATGTTTCCGGACCCTTCGATTGTCAGGGTGGGAGAAGATTATTATATGGTAAATTCCTCCTTTATTTTCTTCCCCTGTATTCCTGTTTCACACTCTAAGGATCTGGTACACTGGGATATAATCGGTTATGCAATCACCAATCCCGAATGGGCTGATTTAGATGAGCTTGAGGGTGGCAGAGGCTACTGGGCTCCGGATATTTCTTATGATAACGGAACTTTTTATATTACGGCTACATACCGTTTGAATGATACGGGAACTGTATATAGAAAACAGATTGTAGTTTCTTCAGACAAACCGGAAGGTCCATACTCCAAACCGGCCATAATAGATGTTGACGGGATAGACCCGTCACTCTTTCATGAGGATGGCAGACATTATATGCTCATAAACAGGGGAGCCAGGATTCTGGAGCTTAGCAGTGACTGTAAGAGTAAATTGACCGAGCCGGTCATGTTATATTACGGTGATTACAAGCGCGCACCGGAGGGGCCGCATCTGTTGAAAAAAGATGGATATTATTATCTCTTCCTTGCTGAAGGCGGAACCGGTCAGGGACATAGAATTACAGTTGCGAGAAGCAGGGAGCTTATGGGAAATTATGAGCCCTGTCCCTATAATCCGATTATGATACAGAGCGATAATAAAGCGGCGCTTCAGCGCTGCGGGCACGGCAAGCCGGTATGTACACAAAACGGTGAATGGTACATGGTATATCTGTGCGGAAGAATGATTGAAGATAAATACAGTATACTGGGACGTGAGACTGCACTCGATCCGATTACATGGACAAAGGATGAGTGGCCGATTGTGAATAATCTGAACGGCCCAAGTGCACTGCAAATAAGGCCTAACCTGCCTAAAATGACATCGGTATCAAATATGACAGATGTGTCATATGATGCAAATGAATCGGGAGACCAACCTAAAGAGTCTCAAACAGCATTGACCAATCAAGTCAAAATATTTAATAACGGTATACCAGAAGATTTTGTAACACCAAGACCGCCGGAGAAAGATGGATTAAGCTGTAAGGACGGAAAACTGATATTAAAGGGAAGCTGCTATCCGCTCTCAAGTATGAATGCCAGAAATATACTGTTAAGAAGACAGAGTGATTTTTGCTTTAAAGCGGAAGCTGAGTTTAGGGTTCCGTATCTTGAAGACGGACAGGAGGCAGGTATTACCTGCTATTATGATGAAAATACGTGGGTGTGTTTCTTTTTCTCAAAAGAGAAAGATACTTATTTCATACAGGTAAAAGAGCATATTGATAAAGAGGATATATGCCATAATAGGGAAGTGATATGCAATCCGGAAGGAGCAAGTTATATACTGGGAGTCGATACCAAATATTTGCAGAGAAGCTTTTATTATGGTAAAGTAGGAGGAGAAGTAAAAACCGTAGAGGAACTTGCTTCTGTATATTATCTGTGCGATGAGGGTATTGCACGGGGAAAACGGTTTACCGGAGCTATGGTAGGAATGTACGGATATGCCGGAGAAAAGCCTTTGTTTATAGAATATGAAGATTTTCGCTATAAAGGGCTGTAGAGGTTGTAATAATATTAAATGGCTAAAAATAATAATCGAGAAATTTTATTAAAAGGAAGCCTGGTCAAGGCTATAATGATTCTTACCGTTCCGGTTGTAATTAACAGTTTTTTACAGACAATGTATAATCTGACCGATACATACTGGCTTGGCAAACTGGGAACGGAAGAACTTGCAGCAATTAACCTTGTAACGCCTATGCAGAATATTGTGTTGAATTTCGGTTCCGGGATCACGGTAGCGGGTTCGGTGCTTATTTCACAGTATCTGGGTGCAAAAAAAGACGATGATGCAAGAAGTATGGCCAATCAGATCTTTGCCTGTGCATTGATCTTTTCCCTGATATGTGCCTCCGTATGTGCGCTGGCAACCCCTGCTATTGTAACATGGCTGGGAGCGGAGGGTGAAACCTGGAACTGCGGTAAAACCTATCTACAGCTGGTGATTCTGGATATGCCGTTTTTATATACCGTGAATATTTATGCGGCAATCAATCAGGCGCAGGGAGATACCTTAAGGCCGATGTTTCTTAACCTTGGCGGTATTATTTTGAATATGATACTTGACCCGCTTCTTATGGTAGTACTCCATATGGGAGTGGCAGGTGCTGCATTGGCAACTGTAGGAGCCAAGGCGGTGCCGGCTGTAATAGCCTTTGTTTTATTGCTTAATAAAGAAAAAGATGTTTATCTAAACTTAAGAAAACTTAAATTTGAAAAAGAAAAGCTTAAAAGTATTCTTGTAGTAGGACTCCCGACCGCAGTCGGTGGCAGCACTATGCAGTTTGGCTTTCTGTTGATGAGCAGGAATGTGCTTAAATACGGCACACAGGCCATGGCAGCCTATGGAATAGGAAACAAGATTAACGGCCTGATTACTCTTCCGTCCAATGGAATAGGTTCGGCGGTTGCAACCGTTGTGGGACAGAATGTGGGCGCCAAACAATATGAAAGAGCGGAAGAGGGATATCATCTTTCTATGCGGATAAGTGTGATTTTTCTGTTTGTGGGTGGTATGATTCTTTCAAGGATGCCTATATCGACTGCAATAGTCAAAATATTTTCCGACGATGCAAATGTAATAGAAATGGCTGCGGATTTCTTGAGTATTATGGCATTCTGGTGTTTTGCCAACGGTGTTTACAACTCCAGTATGGGTCTTTTTCAGGGCAGCGGTCACACAGAGGTGACAAT
Organism: Lachnospiraceae bacterium; assembly: GCA_022510525.1. GTDB lineage: Bacteria > Bacillota > Clostridia > Lachnospirales > Lachnospiraceae > UBA3282. The sequence goes on from JAFLTH010000013.1 coordinate 47,461, forward strand.
GATCATAGATGCCGCAAGGCTATGGGTATTTAGATTTGCAACCCTTTTTGTATGTGAAGCATGGCTGCATATGGGAGTGCGAAGCGTATGGTACTCAGTAGTAATCAGTAACGGACTGTCAGCCATAATATTATTTATAGTATATAAAACAGGATATTGGAAAAAGAAACGTATTTAAAATAAGATTTTAAAGAATATATAAGAGAGAATATACATAGAAAGGAGCAGTATTAAAAATGAAGACAGAAAGATTTATTGAACAATATTTGAAGGAGTATCAGAATTACAAGAAATACTGGAATTATGAGGATGGCTGTATACTCATGGGAGCCAAGGAGATGTATGAAGCTACCGGAGATGAAAAGTATTTTACTTTTATCAAAGAGTATCTTAAACCCTTAATAACGGATGATGGTACAATAACCAATTATCAGACTGATAAACTCAGCATCGACAGCATAAACTGCAGTAAGATTCTGTTTTTTATGTATGATAAGACCGGAGATGAAAAATATCGTAAGGCGATAGATTTTACAATGGATTTCCTGCGTAAACATCCCAGATGCGAGTGTGGCAACTTTATCCATAAGCAGGTTTATCCGAACCAGATATGGTTGGACGGATTATATATGGCACAGCCTTTTTATATGGAATACGAGACCAGATATAATAAAAAGGCTCAATACAAGGATATTGTAAAACAGTATGAAAATGTACAAAAATACATATATAACGGCGAAAAAGGCCTTTGCTATCATGCTTATGATGAGGCAAAAGAGCAGTTCTGGGCAGATAAAAAGACAGGCTGTTCTCCCAATTTCTGGTTAAGAAGTATGGGCTGGTATCTGATGTCGCTTGTGGATGTAATGGATAACATGAGCATTGAGATTTATGAGCAGTACAGAAGGATTCAGGACATATTCAAGCTGGTTCAGAAGGGCATTATGCGGTATCAGGATAAGGAGAGCAAACTCTTTTATCAGGTAATTGACAGAGGTGATGTAGAGAACAATTATCTCGAAACTTCAGGCAGCGCTATGATAGCTTATGCCGTTATCAAGGCTTGCCGAATGGGAGTGCTATCAAAAGAAAAATATGCGGCTTCCGGTATGGAAATCATGGAGAGTCTTATTGAGAACAAGCTGAAAGAAGAAGACGGAAAACTGCATCTGACAGGTATCTGCGAGGTTGCCGGTCTGGGACCGGACAATAGGCCGGAGAGGAACGGAAGTGTGGAATACTATCTGTCCGAGAAGGTCGTTTCCGATGATGCTAAGGGAGTTGGACCGTTTATGATGGCTTATGGGGAGTATTTGAAGCTTAAAAAGGAGCTGGAGGCTTAATAAATCAAGCTGATACGAAATATCGTTATAAAATGCGCAAAAAAACTGTCTTGACGATGGCTGCTAAGTTCATTGACAAGGCAGTTTTTTATTATAGTTTCAAAAAGGTGCATGGCAAATAATCCCTTAATATTTTTTTCCTTTTCTTATCATAATATTAGAACAATCTGAAAGGTTGCATATAAACGCATCGGAAAGGGGAAGCGGCTATGCAAAACAGCAAACGGGGTGGAAAACACCTGTTGAAAAAAGAACATATAAAAAAGGAAGCTCTCTGCCGGTGGCTATTTCTGCTGCACGGCATTTGCATAATGATATTCATATTCGGAGGTTTGGTTCCTTTTCCTGCAATCGCACAGGAAGTTGAGCAGACAGAACCAAAGGAGGAAGCCTCTAATAACCATGACCTGTATATCCCCGGCACTATGTTCCTGTTCAGTGGACTGAATACGGAAAACTATGGTCAAGACTACACCAGCCCGCCGATTGACTGGCGCGGTGTAGAGATAAAAGACAATATGCAGACCAGCGTCATCGTACCGGGCATCAATAAAGATGAACACACAATTTCCGGCGATGTGGACCAGAAGCTGTTCCCGCAATATAACGGCTATTACGTCCGCAGGGTCACTGTACGGGATAACGATGTCACTGTTCTGGGTATCACAAAGCTACAGGAGCATAATTCCTACGTATATTATTACATCAACAATGAAAAACAGAGTACCGAAGTCAGCGTTACCACCCTGCCTGAGGGGCAGAAATTCATCATACAGTACTGCCTTAATGATTACAGCATCGAATTTCAGGTGAAGATGAACGATTTAAGCGGCGATGATGTCACCCGTCAATGGGTAAATAATATCTTTGGCACGGACAGACCCGTCAAGACCAACCTGGGCGCATATGCCTTCAACGCACAGGCACCCGATGGCTACACGCTTTCCTTCTATCTGGCAAAGAAGAATTCGGACGGCGGCT
>JAFLTH010000130.1 GCA_022510525.1 Lachnospiraceae bacterium
GAAAAGGCGCAATGAGCCAGGATGGCGATTTTGCGCCGCTTGCGTAAGCCTTAGATACCCTATCCGAGAATGCTATTAGAACTTCTTATTCCCGAAAGCCGACCAACAGCCAGCTTATTATTTGTGTAATCCGCCCCCCGCTACAAGAGACAAATTTCAATTTCAACTTATCTATCCTCTATCGGCACATACTTCCTGTCCTCACAAATGGGTTTATAAGCAGGACGTATAATCTTGCCGTTATTGGCAAGCTCCTCCATTCTATGCGCCGACCAACCGGATATTCTCGCAATTGCAAAAATCGGTGTATACAGCTCCATAGGAAGATTCAGCATATCATATACAAAGCCTGAGTAGAAATCCACATTAATACTGACGCCCTTATACATCTGACGTTCCTTATTAATGATTTCCGGAGCCAGACGCTCAACAAGAGAGTAGAGCGCAAATTCATCATGAAGTCCCTTTTCTTCTGATAGTCTTTCAACGAAGGATTTGAAAACAACAGCTCTTGGGTCTGACTTGGAATAAACTGCATGCCCCACACCGTAAATAAGGCCGGCATGATCAAAAGCTTCCTTGTGCAAAAGTTTGGTAAGATAGTCGGCAACCTGTCCTTCATTTGTCCAGTCGGAAACTTCCTTCTTCATTTCTTCAAACATTTTTACAACCTTGATATTTGCGCCACCGTGCCTGGGTCCTTTGAGAGAACCGATTGCAGCAGCAATTACCGAATAGGTATCGGTCAAAGACGAGGTAACAACATGTGTTGTAAAGGTTGAGTTATTACCGCCGCCATGCTCCATATGTAATATTAACGCAATATCGAGTATTTTTGCTTCTAATGGCGTATATGAGCTGTCCGGACGCAGTATATGTAAGATGTTTTCTGCGGTGGACAGATCGGGTCTTGGCTGGTGTATGAACAGGCTTTTCCCGTCATGATAGTGGCTATATGCCTGATAGCCGTAGATGGAAAGCAGCGGGAACAGGCTTATGAGCTGCAGACACTGTCTAAGTACATTGGGAAGAGAAGTATCATCCGCCCTGTCATCATAAGAATAGAGTGTCAAAACACTTCTGGCAAGTGTATTCATCATATCATTACTGGGGGCCTTCATAATAATATCACGCACAAAGCTTGTAGGCAGGGAACGGTAACCTGCCAAAAGATTCTTGAAAGAATTAAGTTCATCTTCGGTTGGAAGTTTATTAAAAAGAAGTAAATATGTAGCCTCTTCAAAGCCGAAATGGCTGTTCGGAGCAAGACCTTTGACCAGGTCTTCCACATTGTATCCCCTGTAAAACAGTTTGCCGTGGGTGGGTATCTGAATACCGTCCACAATTTTGTTTGCACGTACATCGGAAATATTTGTAAGTCCCGCTAAAACACCTTTACCGTTTAAATCGCGCAGACCTCTCTTGACATCGTATTTGGTAAAAAGTTCAGAATCTATAATTCCGGCCTCCCTGCTCATGTTTGCAAGGCGGATAATCTCAGGTGTAATTTCAGAATAACTGTTTTGATCCATTGAAATGCCCCCTTTCGAAAAATGAGATAAGTATATACTGTTATTTATTATAACATAAAAAGTATAACATATAATGCCTTATTTTTTTTGATTTGTTTGAAAATTTAAGAAAGTTTTAACAAATTAAACAATTATAAACATTTAAAAGTATAATTATAACAATAATAACCATACTTGACTCTTTGGCTTGCGAAGGTTTGAAAAAGGTATTAAAATATGAAAAGAACTGTAATAAAAATCAGATTGGAGAAGAAATGAAATCACAGGATATATTAAAACACATTGACCATACCCAGCTAAAGCCATATGCATCGTGGGAGGATATAGTAACATTGTGCGATGATGCGGTTTTATATAAGACTGCATCTGTATGTGTACCGCCGGCGTATATAAAGCGAATACACGATACATACGGTGATGTTCTCAATATATGTACGGTTATCGGTTTTCCGCTTGGTTACAGCGTAACGCAGGCTAAGGTTCTTGAAACGCGTAAAGCAATCGAGGACGGTGCAAATGAAATTGATATGGTGGTTAACATAAGTGATGTAAAAAACGGCCTTTATGACAAGGTGGAAGAGGAAATCCGTGAAATAAAAGCAGCCTGCGGAAACCATATACTTAAGGTCATTATTGAAACCTGTTATCTGAGCGAAGACGAAAAAATCGCCATGTGCAGGGTCGTGACCAATGCAAAGGCTGACTATATCAAGACTTCCACGGGTTTTGGAACAGACGGAGCTACAATAGAGGATATCAGGCTTTTTAAAAAGTATATAGGCCCTGATGTAAAGATCAAGGCGGCAGGCGGAATTTCCACACTTAAGGATGTGGAGAACTTCCTTGCGGAAGGTTGTGACAGAATCGGAACTTCCAAAGCGGTGGCGTTACTTAAAGATAAAAAATAAGATAAGGCAAGAGGTATGTATAAATATGAAAATAAAGGCCAGGATTAAGCAACTGCAGGATGCGATGAAAAGGGCGCATATAGATTATTATCTGATTCCGACATCGGATTTTCATAATTCGGAATATGTATGTGACTATTTTAAAGTTAGAGAATATTTTTCAGGCTTTACGGGTTCAAACGGGACACTGCTTGTAAGCCGTAATGATGCCGGACTCTGGACTGACGGACGTTATTTCGTTCAGGCTGAAAAAGAGCTGGAGGGCAGCGGCATACAGCTTTTCCGTATGCAGGATAAAGATGTTCCCTCAATTAAGGAATATCTGGAACAGAATATGAAAGATGGAGAAGTTCTTGGTTTTGACGGCAGAGTAGTAACCGTTTCATATGCTAAGGAACTGGAAAAAGCTCTGCAGGATAAAGATGTGGAATTCAGATATGACATTGATGTTGCAGGAAAACTTTGGAAGAAAAGACCGCAGGTCCCGATATCATGGATCCGGGTACTTCCTGAATCCTTATGCGGACAGAGTCTGGAAGATAAGCTTGCTATGTTAAGGATGGAGATGCATAATAATTCCTGCGGTGCACACTTGATCACAAGTCTGGATGATATTATGTGGCTTTTTAATATCAGGGGAAATGATATTGAATGCAATCCGGTAGCATATTCTTATGCATTTATTACAATGACAGAATGCTGTCTTTTTGTTCAAAATCATGCTGTTTCGGTGGAATTAAGAATATATGCCGATAAACGTGGTATTGATATCAGAGACTATAATGAAATAGAAAACTTTCTGGAAACATCGGTATATGAAAAAAGGATTCTTCTGAATGAAAATATTGTAAACTGCAGGCTGTATGGTATTTTAAAAAGTAAAGCGAAAATCATCAATCTTCCTAATCCGAGTGAAAAATTAAAGGCAGTTAAAAATCCGACGGAACTTGGTAATATGGAAAAAGTGTATTTAAAGGACAGTGTCGCCGTAACAAAATTTATTTACTGGCTTAAGAAAAATGTTGGAAAAATTCCCCTCAATGAATATACGGCTTCAATGCATATGGATGAGCTACGTGAACAAATAGACGGTTTTTTGGAGTTGTCATTTCCCACCATCGGAGCCTATAAGGAAAATGCGGCAATGATGCACTATTGTGCAACTGAAACTGACAATAAAGAATTACAGCCGGAAGGGATGTTTCTTGTTGACTCGGGTGGTCAATATATGGGCGGAACAACGGATGTTACAAGGACCATAGTGTTGGGGAATATTGATGATACCGTTAAAAAGCATTTTACCGCAGTAGCTGTCGGAATGCTGCGTCTTAGCGATGCCAGGTTCCTTTATGGATGTACCGGAAGAAATCTGGATATACTTGCAAGAGGACCTGTATGGGAGATGGGAATCGATTACAAGTGCGGTACAGGACATGGTATCGGTTATATTCTTAATGTACATGAGGGACCGCAGAATATACGCTGGAGATATGCAGAGAATACAAACGAAGCAGTTATAGAGGCAGGAATGGTTATCTCAAATGAGCCGGGAGTATATAAGGCGGGAAGTTATGGTATACGTACTGAGAACGTAATAGTAGCAAAAAACGGTGAAAAAAATGATGACGGACAGTTTATGTATTTTGACACCCTGACTTATGTGCCCATTGATTTGGACGGAATTGATGTTTCGGTGATGCAGCCTAGGGATATAGAAAGATTGAATGCTTATCATAGAAAGGTTTATGATAAGATCAGTCCTTATTTAAACGCCGAAGAACGAGAGTGGCTTAAGGAGAATACAAGACCTGTTTCTGCCACTGTAAATAGTATACAAAGTATGATATAATTGAGTAGTGTGAAAATAAATTTTCACACGCAAGTTTGTGCAGGCATTTTAAATGCCTTTGCCCATAACTCGCAGGTTGAGCAAGAATGTAGGATTAATATGAAATTTTATAAAAATTTGTACATCGGAGAAAGTATCAAAAAACCGAATAAGATTAAGAGGCGGTTAAAAAACCATGCAAAACAGCTAAAGATTTTTGTCATAATTTTGTCGCAGGGTACAGATCAACTTGAAATCTGTCACAGCATATTGCTTGGACAACCTTTTTACAAAAAAAAGGAAAACAGACCGTTTGTTATCGGAATTGCAGGAAATTATGATGAGGCGGTAGAGCTGGTCTGTCATATTGTCCAGGAGGCGGTGGACAGGAATGGCAATGCCGATTTGAAAGGATATTTATTTCCGGAATCCCGGGCAGTCAAAAAAGATTGATTGATGTCCGTTAAAACCTTCAAGGGGTATAGGAATGATTGCTACTGTATTACATATAATATTGGTGATTTTGAAAATAATAGGAATAACTTTGGGCATACTGATTGGCATAATACTTCTTGTGTTGTGTGCGGCGCTTTTTATACCTGTGCGATATCGTATAGAAGCAGAGCGTACTGAAGGAGAAGGAAATCCTCCGGTAAAGGTTATGGCTAAGGTTAGCTGGCTTTTGCATTTTATTAATGCAAAAGTGCAGTATGCATCTAAGTTAAATTTAAGATTGCGGATTCTTTTTATTACAATATTCAAGATTCCGGGGAAACCTAGGAAAGCCGGGAAGTTTGGAAGGAAATCCCAAAGGCAGAAAAATGGCAGATCGGGTACCGGGGAATTTGCCGGTAAAAAAAATAATTTAAAAGAAGAAAAAATTGAAAACGGCAATGGTAACACAGTAACGGAGGATAAAAATAATATCAAAGACGCCGGTAGTGCGAAAAGTGAAAATTTTGACTATTTTGGTCAGCAAGACGGCGAAGAAGAAGATACCGAAGAAAAATTATCGATAAAAGATAAACTTATAAAAATATGGGATTTCTTTGTAAATATCAGGTACACAATTGAGAAATTATGTGATAAAATAAAAGGGATCTCCGAAAATGTAGAATACTATACGGACATCATACAAGGTGAGCTGTTCAAGGCTTCATTTGGTCTGTGTAAGGGTGAACTTGTTTCTATTTTATCATATATAAGACCCAGAGAGGTCAAAGCGGAACTTGTTATCGGTGCCGGAGATCCGGCAGCCACGGGGCAGATCATTTCATATTATTATTCGGTATTGTACCCATATATCGGCAGTGATGTAACGGTAATAGGAGATTTTGATAATAAACGAATAGAAGGCACTGTTTTTATTAAAGGAAAGGTAAAACTGTTTACGTTTTTGAAAGCAGTGATTCGTATTTATTTCAACAAGGATATTAAGAATTTACTTAAGCTATTTAAAAAGGAGGACTAATAAATGGCTGATAATAATTTTACCGGTGTAATAGAATCTTTGATGAAGGGGATGAATGCCGCACTCTCTACCAGAACAGTGGTGGGAGAGGCAACACAGGTTGGGGATACGATTATTCTGCCTCTTGTAGATGTTACTTTCGGTGTTGGAGCGGGAGCCAGTGCTGCAGAAAAAAAGAACGGTGCAGGCGGCGGTTTTTCGGCAAAGATGAGTCCAAGTGCCGTACTTGTGATTAAGAATGGTACTACTAAGCTTGTCAATATCAAGAATCAGGATACCGTTACTAAGGTTATAGATATGATTCCTGATATTGTAGATAGATTTACAGCACCAAAAGAGGAAATGATGGAAGATAAAGCAGCAGTAGATATTGCATTTCCAGAAAATAATCAGTAGTAAACTAAAAATGGATTTGACAAAATAGCAGTCACGAAATTAAAAATAACCGCATAAGATAAATATAAAGCATAAGCCGGGAGATTGTATGAAAAAATTAATTGGACTTGTAGCATTTAGTGTTGCTATAGGGATGCTGGTTATGCTTTTTATGACTAACAGGTTTGTAGGACTGGTTTTAATTATATTGCTGCTATTGATAGGATATAACTATTTTTGTTGCGATTAGATTTTGGGTGTTTATTGTGTACGGGGTTAATTGTAGCTGGAAGTGGTAGGGGTTATGGACATTAATTTTGAAGAAGTACTTGAAAACGGTTCACAGAATGAATTGAATAAATTAAAAGCGTGGCTGTTTCGTGAAAATATCAGAGTGGCTACTGTAGCAAAAGAGCTGGAACAGATGCAGGAAGAATTTGAGATAGAAAAAGAGAAGTTCCAAAGAGAAATCAAAGCCGAGAATAGCAGGATAGAAGGCGAAAGAAAAAGAATTAAAGCCGATAATCAGTTTTTTGAAAAGAAGATGGAAATTCTGCAAAACGGCTTTGCGCAATTGGATATGGACCGCAGGCGTCTGGAAAAAGAAATGCACAAATTTGAGGCTCAGAAGGAGTTTTTTGAACCACAGGTTTATGGCGGTGGAGGCTGTCGCGATGTCTCTGTTTTCTTCAGAGGTGTGAAAAATCCGCTTGCATTAAAGAAGAGATATAAGGATCTTATTAAGATTTTCCATCCCGACAATGTGGCGGGAGATAAGGAAATAATCCAGATGATAAACAGGGAATACGATAATATCAAACGGGATTATGATACAGGAAAATGGGCGTAAGGTTTGGACATAAAGCTAAAAAAGACCAATCGTAGATGATTGGTCTTTTTCATATTTTTTCATATTGATAAAAATGTTAAAAACTAAGCTCTTTCAACTTTTCCAGATTTCAAACACTGGGTACATACATGTAATCTCTTGGCTGCGCCATTTATTTTACATTTAACTCTCTTTATATTAGAATGCCAAATCCTGTTAGATCTTCTATGAGAATGGCTTACGTTGTTTCCGAAATGAGCGCCTTTACCACAAATATCACATTTAGCCATCTTTGCACCTC
>JAFLTH010000131.1 GCA_022510525.1 Lachnospiraceae bacterium
GCCAGCTTACTATTTGCGCAATCCGTCCTTCAGCCCAGCCACAAATTTCAATTTTTTAGTAGAAATGTTTCTGCACTTTAAATATATGGTAGAATATGTTATTCTTTTAAACAAGAAACTAATGCATTAAAAGGAGACCCGCTATGTCAATTACATACGATTACCACCTTCATACCGCTTTCTCCGGAGACTCAGATACTCCGATGGAAGAAATGATTATAAAGGGAATAGAGCTTGGTCTGACCGGTATGTGCTTTACCGAGCACAACGATTTCGATTATCCGGTCACGGAGGAGTGTCCTGCCGGAAAATTTGAAGTAAATCCCGACTCTTACCTTTATGACCTGATTAAATATAAGGAAAAATACGCGGACAAGATAAATGTTCTGTTCGGTGTGGAGCTTGGGCTTCAACCACATATTGCCAAAAGGAATGCCGCCTTTGCCAAGGCACATGAATATGATTTTATCATTGCATCTTCGCACATGTGCAACGGATATGACCCGTATTATCCCGATTTTTTTGAAGTAAAAACACTTGAAGAAGCATACCGCGAATACTATATATCGATTTTAGATAACATTAAGGTTTTCAGTAATTTTGATGTTTACGGACATCTGGATTATATCTTCCGCTATGGTCCCGGAAAGGAGGGAACCTTTTCATACGGAAAATATCAGGATATAATTGATAAAATCCTTGAAAAGCTGATTTCTGACGGAAAAGGTATCGAGTTAAACACCAAGACACTTGGAGATACGGAAATAACCGGAACAGGCGAGAATATTCCCTGCATAGCAATACTCAGGCGTTATAAGGAACTTGGCGGAGAAATAATTACAGTAGGCTCCGATGCCCATACTCCCGACAAGATAGCCGCAAATTATGACACCGCTGCCAGTATTTTGTCGGACTGCGGCTTTAAATATTACACTACCTTTGAGAAACGCAGCGCTTCTTTTCACAAAATCTGAAAAACAGTGTGATAAATCACAAAATAAGTTTATAATTTTACGATAACGCCGCCGCCAAGCACATAGTCATCGTCATAAAAGACTACTGCCTGTCCCGGCGTTATTGCACGCACAGGGGTATGGAAGCTGCATTTAATCATATCCTCACCGATTTTTTCAATTGTACAGCGTTCCCCGCGGTGTGCATATCTTATCTTGGCGGTTACCTCTCTTGCTTCAGGTAAATCTTCCATTCCCATAAAATTCAGTCTGTTGCAGATCAACGTATCTCCCCAGACATCCTCTGCTTCGCCTATTACCACCTCTCCGGTTTCCGGACGGATTTCGCTTACAAAAACAGGATGTCCCATTGCAAGGTTAAGACCTTTTCTCTGTCCTATTGTATAATGGGTGATTCCAAGATGTTCTCCCAGGATTTTACCATCTTTTGTCACAAAATTTCCTTTTCCCGGCACCCTGCCTGCTGCAGCCTTATCAATGAAGGCAGCATAATCGTTGTCCGGAATGAAACAGATTTCCTGACTGTCCGGTTTGTGCGCTACATTCAGTTGATTTTTTAATGCAATTTCGCGTATTTCATCTTTGGTATATTCGCCTACCGGCATGAGAGTATGCGAGAGTTGAAACTGTGTCAGCCCATACAAGGCATAAGTCTGATCTTTTGCGGCGGTTACGGAGTTTTTAATTGCGTATCTGCCGTTTGGAAGTTTGGTTATTCTTGCATAATGCCCCGTTGCAATATAGTCGGCACCGATTTCCATACTTCGTTTAAGCATAGCTTCCCACTTTACATGGCGGTTGCAGGCAATGCATGGATTGGGCGTCTGTCCGACAAGATAGCTCTCCACAAAATAATCTATAACATTTTCCTTAAATTCTTTTTTAAAATTCATTACATAGTGGGGAATCCCAAGCTGATTTGCCACTCCCCTTGCATCATCTACCGCAGATAAACCGCAGCAGCCGCCGTTCTCCGACTGACATACCGTCTCCTCATCCTGCCATATCTGCATGGTTACCCCTATTACGTCATATCCCTGTTCTTTTAATAAGTATGCCGCCACCGACGAATCCACACCGCCTGACATCCCCACCACTACTTTTTCTTTCATGAGTAATACTGCCTTTCTCCAATCTACTTCTTACATTTTTCTTCTATAATTGAATTAGTTTTTTCTTATTAATACCAAATCATTACTCCTTTACATCTTAAATCAGTTCTTCTTTAATTTCAAATCGCATACTATGAAATGATAATATCCCTGTTGGTGATATATGAAACATAAGAATCCACTCATTATAGGAACTGTCATTTTGACACTGACCGGACTGTTGAGCCGCTTTATCGGCTTCTTCTATCGTATATTTTTATCAAAGGTATTCGGAGCTGAGGGCATGGGTATTTACCAGCTGGTATCCCCTGTGCTTGCGCTCTCTTTTTCCCTGACAGTATCGGGCATACAGACCGCTATCTCTAAATATGTGGCAAGTGAAACTTCAACCCATGATTACAAAAGTTCCTTCCGTACTCTGTGGGCAGGTTTTGTGCTTGCTATGAGCATCTCATTTGCCTGTATGGCCTTTATATACCGCTACTCTGACTGGATAGCCGTAACCTTCCTGTTGGAAGAACGTACAGCTCCCTTACTTCGTATTATATCACTTTCTATCCCGATGGCTACAGTTCATTCATGCATAAACGGATATTTTTACGGTATAAAAAAGACTTTTATCCCTGCACTCTCTCAACTTTCGGAACAAATTGTGCGTGTAGGCTCGGTCTATCTGATTTATCATATATGCCTGAAAAACAATATGACTCCTACCATAAGCTTTGCGGTAGTCGGTCTTGTTATCGGTGAAAGTGCTTCAATGATGGTATCGCTTGTTGCCATCCTGGTACGCTCATACCACATTTTCGGACGTCGTATCCCTGCAAAAGTACAATCTTTTACCGGAGGCAGACTAATTGCAACTTACCATAGCATAATAAACAACCTGTTAAAACTTGCGGTTCCGCTATCGGCTAACCGTATACTTATTAACGTCCTGCAAAGTATAGAAGCGGTCTTTATTCCCAACAGACTTATGGCCTACGGTCTTAGTAATGCCGATGCACTTGGGGTTTACGGGGTACTGACAGGAATGAGTCTACCGCTTATCCTGTTTCCGTCTGCCCTTACCAACTCAATCTCGGTATTGCTTCTGCCCATAGTTTCGGAAGCCGATGCCAACGGTAACAAAAATGCCGTAACCAAAGCCATACTTAAATCCATTAAATACTGTATGCTTATGGGATTTGCCTGTACCGCACTATTTCTCATATTCGGACGTATGGCCGGCAGAATATTATATAATAACGAACTTGCAGGAAGTTTCATCCTGACATTGAGTTTTATCTGTCCCTTTATGTACGTTGCAAGCACATTAAACAGCATTCTGAACGGACTGGGTAAAACCTCTCTCACTTTTGCATACAGCATTATCAGCCTCATTGTGCGGTTGCTGTTTGTCTTTATTGCAATCCCTGTATGGGGTATAAAAGGATATCTGTGGGGTATGCTTGCAAGCCAGATGCTGCAAACGCTGCTCTGCACGGTTTCTGCGCTTAGGATTTCTTACAGGCTAAATAAATATCAGGCATAAATATTAACTTTTTTTGCTTATTGTCAGAGCCAGAGGCGCAAAAAAAGTTAATATTTACACCTGATATTTATACTTTGACACTATATAAACAATATACTATAATATCAGTTGTTAATATACAATAGAAAGCTCGCTGCACGAACTTTCTATTGTCATTAATCATAAACTACAAAGGAGTTGTAATACAATGTCTTTTACTTATGTAAACCATCTTCCTACACCGGAAGAAATCAGGGAGCAGTTTCCTGTTCCGGAGCGGCTTGCTCAGTTAAAAAAGCAGCGCGATAAGGAAATTAGTGATGTAATTACCGGGAAAAGCAATAAATTCCTGGTTATAATCGGTCCCTGCTCTGCTGATAATGAGGATGCCGTATGTGATTATATAAGCAGACTTGCCAAGGTCAATGAAGAGGTTAAGGACAAGCTGATTCTTATTCCAAGAATTTATACAAATAAACCCAGAACCAACGGTGAGGGCTACAAAGGCATAGTCAGCCAGCCAGATCCCGAAAAAAAACCTGATTTTACCGCAGGACTTATAGCCATGCGTAAAATGCACATACATGCAATGGAGATTTCAGAGCTGACCGCTGCCGATGAGATGCTTTATCCCGACAACTGGGGCTATGTGGAGGATATTCTCTCCTATGTTGCAATCGGAGCGCGTTCCGTGGAGGACCAGCAGCACCGTATGACCGTAAGCGGTTTTGATGTTGCCAGCGGTATGAAAAACCCTACCAGCGGCACCCTTTCGGTAATGCTCAATTCCGTCTATGCAGCACAGCATCCTCATTCTTTTATCTACCGTGGATATGAGGTAAAAACATCCGGCAACCCTTTGGCACACACCGTACTCAGGGGAGCTGTGAATAAAAACGGACAGAGTATCCCGAACTACCACTACGAGGATCTGAACAGGCTCCTTGCCTTGTATAACGAGCGTGATATCGTCAATCCGGCCTGTGTAATAGATGCCAACCACAACAATTCCAATAAGGAATATGAGCAGCAGGTACGAATCGTCAAGGAAGTAATGCATAGCAGGAAATTAAGCCCCGATATTTATAAGCTGGTAAAAGGAGTTATGATAGAAAGTTATATAGAAGAAGGCTGTCAGCCAATAGGCGAAGGTGTCTATGGCAAATCAATAACAGACCCCTGTCTTGGATGGGAGGCTTCCAAGCGCCTGATTTATGATATCGCAGAATATGATTAAAGTTAAAGCTCATCCTCTCGGATGAGCTTTTGCATATACATCTTTAATATGATTATAATTCAGGTTGGCATATATCTGAGTAGTCGATATATCAGAATGACCCAGCATTTCCTGTACACTCTTCAAATCCGCTCCATTCTCCACCAGATGTGCCGCAAATGAATGTCTGAGTGTTTGAGGTGTTATATCCGCTTTAATATCCGCCTTATTGGCATAGAATTTAATCAGCTTCCAAAAGCCCTGCCTGCTCATCGGCTTACCGGAACAGTTCGCAAATAAAATATCAGAACTTTTGTCCCCCAACATGGACTCACGCGCATCATCAAGATATCTTTCAAGCGCCGCCTTAGCTGCATTTCCAAAGGGTATAATCCTCTCTTTATTTGCATCCTTACATACAAGAACGCCCATTTTCATATTCACATCGGTTTTCTTAAGTGTAATAAGCTCAGTCACACGGATTCCTGTAGCATAAAGAAGCTCCAGCATAGCCTTATCGCGAATTTCCTTGGAAGAATTTCCACCCGGCTGCTCCAACAACTTTACTACCTCATCAGGTGAAAGAATCCCCGGTATTTTCTTCTCTATTTTAGGCGATTTTATTTTCTCGGCAGCATCCTCGGATACAATACCCTCCTGCATAAGGAAATGATAGAATGCCTTAATAGAAGCTACGTTTCTTGATATTGTAGCTGCGGCAAAATTATTGTCACCCAAATATTTTACATATGAGTCCAAATCCTCAGATGTTATAGATGCAACATTAGAAATACCCTTACCTGCCATAAAATGCTTAAGTTTCTCCAAATCGCGCTTATATGACATCTCAGTATTATCTGAAGTTTTCTTAATATCATGCATATATGATATAAACGCCGTAATCTCTTTTTCCATTAATCCGGAAACCTTCCTTACATTGTTTTATATTAATGATGGTTTTATGTTAATTAAACCTTTTCCCATTAAACATTATAAGCAGATTTTTTCAGAAAATCAAATGGATTTTTCCCGATTTTTAGGGCATTTTTTATACAATTTTGCGAAAACACAATATGTCGTTTTCACAAAAAATTATGTCTACCATATCTTGAAAAATTTTCTTAAAATATTTTTAAAACAAAGTGTAAAATTTGTGAGTTTACATAACTCTCAACTATACATCCTAAAAGAACCAGTATAAGAATTCCAATAAGCTTTATTCCTTTACGTAACAGAACCTGCCTTCCCAGAAAATAGCGCCCCTGCATTCCGTCGATATTTGTATATAAACTTCTATTGCAATCCAGACTCCATATAAACAACAAAAAATAAGCGGGTATCAGCAAAAGCCCCTGCGGGAATATACTTGCCGCAATAAAAAAAACACCTCTGATGCCATAACGTATAACGGCTACCGACAACATACAACCTGCACTTGCTCCCAGATAGCAGACATAGGCACATACGATCGGCAGTCCTATAACGGTTGATGCAAGAAGGCTCACAATCAGTATTACCGAAATCCTGTGCCTTACAATATAACCAAACAAATAGCTGCCGTTTAGCTCACTGTTTTTAAGCTGTTTCATCATTTCTGCATTTAACAGTCCGTCGTCTTTAATCCAGACATCATGTCTTATATTTACAAACAATATACCCAGAAACAATCCCAGCATAAACAGATACAGTAAATAATATCCGGTCCTGTTCGTTTGCCTTGGCAGCATGTTAATACCCTCTTTCCAACCGAGTTTGTCTTTCACACTAATATATGACAGTTAAAAAGAGGGTATACGCATTATTTACAATATTTATCACTGTATGCCAGCAGCGCCGCTACTGTCTTTCCATCCTGGATTTTACACTCATAAATCATCTGTTTCAATTCTTCGATATCATATGCCTCCACATTTATATACTCATCTTCGTCAAGATTTTGATGGCTGGGCGTTAAATCTGTGGCAACATATATATCTATCTTTTCATTGCAAAAAGCTACCGTGGTCCGGATTGTAATAAGCGGTTCAATCTTTCCTGCCTTATAACCGGTTTCTTCTTCCAATTCTCTGGCGGCTGCCGTCTTAGTGGGCTCATCAACACTTTCAAGACCTCCGGCAGGTATCTCCAGTGTTTCCCTGTCAAGCGCATTACGGTACTGCCTTACCATAAGCAGTTTACCGTCATTTCCCACCGCAACAACTGCGGCAGCACCCTTATGCCCGATAAAATCCCATTTGACAATATTGCCGTTTGGGACCTTTACGGTATCCTGATAATAGTCTATGATTGCACCCTTATGCACAAGGGTTCTTTCAAGACGCTCAAACTTTTCCATATCTGTTTCCACCTTTTAAATTATTTATTATAAATTGAAATTTGTCGCTGGGCCTGGAGGACGGATTGCGCAAATAGTAAGTTGG
>JAFLTH010000132.1 GCA_022510525.1 Lachnospiraceae bacterium
CATATTCCCGAAGCAGGCTGATCAGGTTTTCCCTGTCTCGCCTGCTATCATCACACACGGCTATTTTCATATCTTCCCTCGCTTATATAGGAACACGGTTTCCTATGCCTTTTGGTCAAAAGTCGGTCTATCCTCTAAATAATCGGGCAGCTCCGCCATCTCTGTTCCCTTACCATTCTTTACGGAACGGTACTCGTTAAAGTATATTGCATAAAATTCCTGTTGTTTTTCCCGTTCAGCGGGAGTTCTTTCAGCGGCCCAGCCATATCCTGACCCAAGATATGTCAGCACCTTTGTACCTTGATAATAAATGTCTGCACCATATCCCTCTCCTGTTAAAATCGGACAAGTTAATGTACCGCCTCCTGCCAGCGCAAACTTCTTTTCTGCAAGGTTGCTGATTTTTCCTTCTGCATCCTCCAAAAAATCAACGAGTGTCAGTTCCCCTATTCCCTGGCATTTTGGATTGCCGCCTTGGTTTTTCAACACATTTTTTGCCTGCTGGTACAACGCTTTCCTATCAGGCGATACATCAGAAATATATTCCGCACATAATTGAGCCCGTTTCACATGGATATAGTCTAATTCTTTTTTGTTCGTTGTCATCGCTGCTTTGTGTGCCAGTTCTTTTATCTCATTGACAAATTCAGCCTTTGATTTACCGCTTTTTCCTGCGCTTGGGATGATAGACCAATTAGGCTCACCGCTATTTGTCAATGTAATGAACTGCTTATTTCCTGCATTTGTATTGCTAATATGTGAAATTCCCATAAGCCCTCCTGCTTTTCCGGGGTGTGCTACCCGATTCTTTGCATATCAAACAACTATATGCATATTTCCCCGCGTTTGTACAATAACGCTTTTCCACTTATTATATCGGCAGTAATTATATTATTTCCCGATGCAGACAGCACGAAACGACTATATTTGGCACGAAATGACTATAATATAGGAATTTTATATGTAATAACGAGCAGTACCGGATGATACTGCCCGTCGTCTTATCTAATGTTCATAATCTGCCGATAGGCCAGCGCCCATCGGTTTTCAGCTTTGTAGCAAATCAATCGTACAGCGGTCTCTTCCTCTGTGTGAGTTGTGGGAACAGCTCCCAGCTTGACGCTCCCGTGTAACCCTTTCATATACAAATGTTTTATCATCATCTTATGGCATTCCTTGATGGGCATATTCAAGCAGTTTATTTTCGTGAAATGACCTATTTTCATGGCATACCTCCTCGTAGTTCTGACCGCAGTGCTGGACGTTAGGAATATTTCTTAAAAACTCCTGTTTGTGTATAGGTGTTGGTACTTCAAATGCCACCTTTATTGCTTCTTTTATTTTTCTGTTCATCTAAAATCCCCCTGCTTTCCTAACTGTTCTTTTATCTGCGTCATTCTTTCCCCTATATATCAATATAATGCAGATATACGTTCTACTACTGACTGCTTTGTAAAAAGCCGCTTTTGATAAACCGATACAATATTATAAGTTACTATGATAAATATTCCATACAGAATGAGAAACGCCATCGGAAAACGATAACTGATATAGTAAATCCCTGATATTTGTGCAATCATATTGCAAATCCCAATTCCACTTGGAATCCCTAAAATACAGCTTCCTATAAAACTACCGGCAAAGTAAATAAAATGTTCTGCACTCTGCATATCACTTATTTGAGCTGTTGTCATCCCTACGGCTTTCAGCAGAGCGTAATCATGGTTTCGTACAATGGTATTCGTAATGCATGTGTTTAGCAGATTAACAAATGCAAATAAACTGACGAGTATCGTAAGAACTGAGATCACAACAGTAGCACTATGGAAGATCGTCTTGTAAAGTAAAATATCATCTTCCAATATTGACATATATACTCTGTCGTCTTGCGACACTAAATTTTGAATTGCTGAAACAACGGACTGCGTATGTTTTTTTTCAGTACAAATATACCAAACCAAGTCACAATTCATCTCTGAGATGCTGTCAAGATACCCATTATTGGTATAAAGGACAGTACCCGTGTCTTTATCTTCAATAAATCCACAAATTTCAAGCTGCACACTCTGATTGGAATACCCTGTATCAATATTCGCCTGTACAACGTCCCCTATGTTAAGCATAAGTCCGGATTTTTCATAATAGTAGGAAGCTCTGTTTACCACAACCGGAATCGCATTAAAAGTTTCATTGTAGACAGGTACATTCCCTTCGATAATTGAATGCTTTAAACCTGCCTCATTTAATATACTTTCTATGCCGAGACTAATGTCTTCCCCGGTATCGGCATTGAAAATTTGGCAATCTAACAACTTCAGGATATAGATGCTTTCAACACCGGGTATGCTGCTGATCTCTTGACGAAGTACGGGGGTAAAAGGGCTGTTTTTCATCAAATCGTATGTTGGATGAGCAAAGCCTGAATTTAACTGAATATATAAATCACTGTTTTCCTGATACGGCTGCCGTGCTAATTCCTCCGCGTTTACTGCATACATTACTGTAAAAACTATGAACATGAGTACACCACTCAATATTAACGAAAAAAAAGTATTAAAGGCTTTCTTCCGATTAGATAAGAAATAGCGCCTACCCAAACTATCGGGGGTGATTCTGCCATTCTTTCTGTATGGTTGAGCAGGAATTGCGTTTATCTGTTTTACTGCATCCATAGGAGATACGGAAGCTGCCATTTTTACGGGAGTGCGGAAAGAAAAGAAAACTACAAACCATATAAAGGCACCCGAAAAAAATGCACAGACAATGCTTGCCAGTGGGTAAAACTTAATTGGCAGCACAACATTGACAAAGAAACCTAAGAATAATCCAAAAATCACATATTTCTGTGTCAGCCTCTTCCTTTCGCCATTCATAACAGATACAATCTGCCTGTAAGTTGCTCCAACCGTTCGTAGCTGCGCAAACTCATGTGTGCGTTGTAAAACAGAAACATAAAATATGTTCTTCACGGCAAGCCCTGCGGTAAACAACAAGATAACAGAAATACCGACAACCGAAATCGTTACTTCGTTAGAGTTATTAACGCCATGAGTCATTTTCCCGTATATTGCAGCATTACAAAGCAGGATCGTCGTAAAACTCAGCAAAAAAGATGCAGAAAAAATTATGATACCGGCTAAACTATTCCGTCTTTTGTTAGCCGCCAAACTCCTATCCGCGAGTTTTCTTTCTACAACACTGGTATCATTCTCAAAAGGCCAAACCATGTCTATTACCTCCTCACAATCTTTCCATCCTCGATTCGCACTATGCGATCCGCAAGCTGGGCAATCTCATTGTTATGAGTTATCATAACAATGGTCTGGTTAAATTCACTACTGGTACGCTTCAACAGCCCCAATACATCAGCACTGGTTCTGCTGTCCAGATTGCCAGTCGGCTCATCAGCAAGGACTATCGCCGGTTTGGTAATCAGGGCGCGGGCAATAGCGACACGCTGCTGCTGTCCGCCGGAAAGGTTATTAGGCATATTCTTCAATCGATCCTCCAGTGCCAGCATCCGCACAATATCATCCATGAACTTCCGGTCTACCGTATCACCATCCAACTCCACAGGCAGAACGATGTTTTCATAGACATTCAGGATAGGCACAAGATTATAGTTTTGAAAGATAAAGCCAATATTGCGGCGGCGAAAGATCGTCAGTTCTTCATCATTTTTTTTCGCCAACTCGTCCCCACGGACGATGACTCTGCCAGAGGTAGGGGTATCAAGTCCACCCATCATGTGGAGCAACGTGGATTTGCCGCTGCCGGAAGTTCCCACCACAGCTACAAACTCGCCCTGCTCCACGGAGAAATTGACACCATCAAGGGCACGGACAATGTTTGGCTCAGTGCCGTAATATTTTTTTAGATCAATCGTTTGTAAAACACTCATATTCAAATGCTCCTTTCAGGGTTACTCACCCGTTGATAGAGCTATTGTAAATCCCAAATGTTACAGAAATGTCCGAAGAGCAGAAAAAATTAGCTCAAATATCACTTGAATTGTTACAATTCGCGGACATTTCAAAAAAATATGCTCCATTACAATATTACCTTTTGGGAAGAAAAACAGAAAAAGTCGATCCTTTACCGATCTCCGAGGATACTTTGATGTAGCCACCCTGTCTCGTAACGATCTCGCGCGCCAGATACAAGCCTATACCAACCCCCGGCTCGTTGTGTACTTCTTCCTCCCGATAGAAGCGTTGAAAAATGGATGCCTGATTACTCTCTGAAATACCCTTGCCTGTATCTGTCACATCCAACTTTATATACATTTCCCATTGCTCCACTGAAACGCTGATCTTGCCGCCAGCCGGGGTATATTTCACCGCATTGTCCAACAGATTAAACATGGCTTCCGCTGTCCATTTACTGTCATGGTATAAAAGCAGGTCTTCCGGGCAATCCACTGATACGGATATAGCCTTTTTCTCCGCACCATAGACAATTCCACTCATAGCCTGTGCTAGTGTATCAAAAAGCAATCCTTTTTTCTTATCCAATCGGATGATACCGGTTTCTAAACGTGAAGTTTTTACCAACGCTTGAAAAAGAAAATCCAATTTATCTGTCTGATTTCTGATGCCCTGTAGGAAATCAGTCCTTTCTGCATCCGTAACTGTTCTTGTCAACAGTGTGTCAGTTACCATTTTTAGATTGCTTACCGGAGTTTTCACTTGATGGGAAATATCCGATACCAGCCTTTGAAGCTCCTGCCGTTCCTCGTCCACTTTTCGGCGGTTTTCCTGCATGATGCTATATAATCGAGAAAGCCGGTGACTGATACGGGCAAAGAGCGTTTCTTTATCGTTGATTTGCTTCGGTTCTCCATTGCCGCTCATCATATTATCAAGGGTCTGGCACAAATCACCGGTAAATACAGACAACCGCTTGCTAAAGAGTAGTACCAGTAAGAAAAGCCAAACAAGGGTACAGGCTGTCAGAGCCGCACCACCTAAGAGCATAATCGCCTCGCTTGTCAGGGCATAAAGAATCGCCGTAATTGCTAGCATGGAAAGCAGCGCCCCGGCTCCAATGAGCAGGCACAGATTTTTAATTGATTGGTGTTCCAGCTTCATTTCTTTTCTCCTCCCATCCATTGATAGCCCATGCCGTAAATCGTCTTGATATAGGTGCCGCCGTCGGCTTCGATCTTACTGCGTATACGGCTGATGGTAGTTGTCAGGGTATGCTCATCTACATAGTTTCTGTCCACATCCCACAGCTTCTCTAAAAGCTGCCCACGGGTAAGCACCTGCTTTGGGTTTTTACGAAAAAGATTCAGCACTCTGTATTCCATAGGGGAAAGTGTCAATGATTTTCCGTTCAGGCTGGCAGCCTGCTCCGAAAAGTCAAGGAACAGTTTACCGTCATCGTAAATGTCCTTTGCTGGTTTGTGATGTTCCAGCATGGCAAACATGGCACTGATTTTCCGTTGTAAGGCTCCGATAGAAAAAGGCTTTGTGATATAATCCACCGCGCCCACTTCATAACCGCGTATCTGGTCGCTCTCCTGATCGTTGGCGGTTAAGAATATCACTACGGTATCAGGGTGTTCTGGCTTAATGAGCTTGCATAGATCATAGCCGTTTCCGTCCGGCAGGTTGACATCCAGCAGGACTAAGTCATATTCATTGTTGCTTAATTGATAGATGGCGGATTTAGCATTAAAAGCAGAAGTGATGTTATATCCGTCAGAAGTCAGATTATAAGCCAATGTTTTATTTAAAAGATTATCATCCTCGACAATTAAAATACGTTTCATATCCCTGCCTCCTTTGCATTCTGAGAATAGTATAACAGGCAAATGTCCGCGAAATGTTACAGCACCACATTTTTATTCCCCTTTCTGCATACATCTATGAATCTTCTCCACATCCATTTAAACGAAATCCCCTATAATTATTATATCGGCTTTTTATTCCTTTTTAGCGAATTGGGTATGCGATACGACATTTGGGGTGTAAAATACAGAAACAGGCAGTACCGGATGATACTGCCCGTCGTCTTATCCGATAGGCCAGCGCCCATCGGTTTTCCGCTTTGTAGTAAATCAGTCAAACATCGTAGATGCTGTCATGACATACATCCTTTTTTTGAGGTGAAATAATAGCGGTAAAACTGAAACGTCCTACCGCTTGTTGTGCCACTATATTAGCGACAGTTATTTAGTTTCTCAATTAGACAAATGATAATTTATTATCGTATGCTTTCCCACATTTAATTGGATAATATATATTCCCACATTGCACCATATATTAAGGGCTGTATCGAAAACATAATAAACAAAATTATAATGAATACGATTAATGGTTCATACTTCTTATTAGACTCTGGCAATATAAGATGCAACTTTTCAGAAAATCTGCTATACAACCAATATCCTAAAACTGTGCCTACCGTGTTTGTAATTAAATCATCAACATCTGTGAGCCTAAAAGTAAAAATTTGTAAAATTTCGATAATGAGGGATATTCCAAGTCCAGTAAACAAAATTTTTTTAGCCGAGCGATACTCACTCCAGACAGTAGGAAGTAAAAATCCCAATGGAACAAATAATATAATATTTAATATTGTATTTTTTAAATATGATATAGGACTATTTACAATATCTATCAATGGAACAAAATTAAAATCAATGTCAACAATTAATCCATTTATAGTTGGTATTCCTACCGCCGAAAAAACTGCGGATAAATAAACAGCATAGACAAAAATTAATGCAACTTCTTTGAAACTATATTGTTTAAAAATAACATAGCGTAAAATAAGCATTATAGGAAGCAAAACAATTATCGCTGAAACAGTGTCTATACCAATGGACAACAAACGACCCATAATTAAATATCCTCCCAAAAAACGATTTTTTGTACTTTACAACAGCGCAATTATACCATATATCCCATTCAATCACAACAAAATATCATTGCTCCTTTCTCTGTTCCTGTAGCTCGATTGCCTGCTCTATACAACCTTCATTGTTTCCGTTTCGGACACTTTCCCTCTCAGCTTGCGAACTTCCCGATACAAGCGGGCTTTTTCATTTGTGAGTGTGGCGACCTCGGATTTCCATTGTTAGATAGGCTAGTGGAATCATACGATTAGGCAAAAACCTATACAATTTGGCGAAACTACCGACTTTTGCCAAATAGTATAGGGTTTTGCCAGATTGTAT
>JAFLTH010000133.1 GCA_022510525.1 Lachnospiraceae bacterium
TGGCAACATTTTTTGTAAGTGTATTGATTGCGCCTTTGGATGACGTATAGGAAGCTCCGCAGAAAGGTCTTTCTCCGTTTACCGAGGATATGTTAATGATGCAGCCTTCATTTTTGGGTAAAAAGACTTTGAGCGATTCCCGGATGAATCGGAAAGGTCCAAAGACATTAGTCTGATAAACATGCTCAAGCCATTCGTCATCGGTTTCGTCAATCATTTTCTGTTCGCCGATGGCAGCATTATTGATCACAATATCCAAATCTCCATAAGTATCCAGCGCTGTCTGAATGACCTTCTTTACATCGTCAAGTTCTTTGTTATCTGCTGCAACGCCGGTTACGTCATACCCCTGTTCACGAATTTGTTGTACCGCAGCATCCAGTTTATCTTTTCCACGCGCAGTCATTACAACCTTTGCGCCTTCTTTTGCAAACAATTCCGCCATAGTATACCCCATGCCATAGCTTGCACCCGAAATAATAGCTACTTTTCCTTCTAACATTTGTCTGTCCATATAAAAACCCCCTATATTATTCATTTACTTTCTTTAATATAATTCTTATTTAATAAAATATCAAATGCCTATATCAAATGTATTTATATGCTTGACAGGCATATAATTGTAAAATATACTTTTTCTAACCAAACACTATTTAAAACGCAGGAGGAGTTACTTGTATGGATATTCGTATTTTACGATATTTTCTTGCGGTTGTACGGGAAGAAAGCATCTCCGGTGCAGCTGAGTTTCTGCATATCACACAGCCCACACTCTCCCGCCAACTTATGGATTTGGAAGATGAACTTGGAGTAAAGCTGCTAAACCGTGGAAAGAAAAACCAACGTATTACATTGACAGAAGAAGGGATGTTACTGCGCAAACGTGCGGAAGAGATTGTTGCTTTGACTGATAAGACAATTTCTGAATTTGATACCTCTCATGATATCATCAGTGGAGATATATTTATAGGCGGAGGTGAAACAAATGCCATGCGCCTCATAGCCAGAATCGGCAAAAGATTACAAGCAGATTATCCGATGATTCGCTATCATCTGTTCAGTGGAAATGCCGATGATGTAATGGAACGGCTGGATAAGGGCTTGTTGGATTTTGGTCTCTTTATCGGTGCTGCAAATATGGATAGATATAATTACCTCCGTCTGCCTGACACAGACACTTGGGGTCTCCTTATGCGTAGTGACAGCCCGCTTGCTGCTAAAGAAAGCATACGGGCCAAAGATTTAGAAAACATCCCGTTAATCGTATCCCGTCAGTCTATGGTTCACAATGAATTGTCCGGATGGAGCGGCTATGACATTGAAAAACTGAATATTGTCGCCACATATAATCTTGTCTACAACGCATCATTAATGGTGGATGAAGGCTTTGGCTATGCATTATGTCTTGACAGGCTTGTTTACTCTGCCGATAATAACAATTTCTGTTTTCGTCCTTTAGAGCCAAAATTGGAAACGCACCTTGATATCGCTTGGAAAAAGTATCAGGTTTTTTCAAAGGCAGCTGAGAAGTTCTTGGAAGCATTGCAGGATGAACTCTAATTTTAGGTTTAATATTACCTGACCATAACAAAAGGACATCTCCCTAAAATCTCTTTTAGAAAAATGTCCTTAAAGTACAAAATATTGATTTTACCGGCCTTATTTATCCAATGACTTCATGGTCGGGAAAGCTGAGATGTCAATTTTTACATATCTTCAAATCTCTACAATCCCCGTATTTTACGGCGCGTAAGATTTCCTTTCCAATACCATAAATGTCTATAAATATCCATAGCAAATAAGATTTACCTCTTGCAATCAAACGTTTTGCGATTTCAATTGATTTAGAGTACGCAGCTTCACGCATCATCTCTTCCATAAATAGCACTCATTTCTTTCACTCAAAATCCCACCTTCTTTCTATTATCATCAGGATTTACTTATATCATAATCTGAAAACCTTATAAATACAACTGGATGAGGACTTTTGCAACAAATTGACTTTTTCTTTTCAGTGCACTATACTAATAGTGGTTGTCGGTTCTGGGAGGAGTACGGATTTTCGTATAGCCGGTGTCTAAGCTCAAACATTAAAATCCCTTAGAAACACGCGGCTGCCGACAATCCCTTGAAAGTATATTTATATATATCCTACCTGCCTCAAACTTTAATCACGCTCTCTTAATCCTTACCAGTAAGATACTAATACCCACCGGTTCTCTTCCTTGTAATAAATCAAATGCACATTAATCTGCTGCTCCAAAATCGTTATGATGCAGTCAAACTCTAAAGAAGATACCCCGGCATACACCTTCTCTTCCTGCGAAAGCACTTTAATCTGATGCACTGTCCGAATCTCTCCATCTTCATCCTGTACCTTCAGCATAAGCGGCGTTATCTTTCCTTTGCTGGTAAACCCGCATAGACAGGCTATCTCTCTCTGTTTTCCATTTATAATTCCGGAATCTGCTTTCTGCGTATTTGTACCAATACCAAATGCCATTTAACCCCATCCCCTCTCAATCTATTGTAACCCTGTCATAATCAACTGTTCGCTTTTCTCTTGAAATACCGCCGCTCATATGGTCAATAGGCTGCTTTATAAAGGCTGCCCTCATTACTGAGTCCATACCAAATCGCTTTCTTAACGCATCAACAGTCTTATCCATCTTTTCCAGCTTCTCATAATCTATTTCATCAAAAAATGAAGTCTGCCTGAAGAAATCATCATTTTTTATCCGGCTGGTGTGTATCCCCAGATGCCTGATCGGTTTATGGCAGTGGTTTCAACATCAGTTACATCATAGGGTGTAGTGGTTGAATTTCCGTAACCCTTATTTGCCAGAGGCTTTTCTAAGACAGGTGAAACATCTATGCCATTCGCAAAGCCCCATATTACTTCTCCGTGCTTTTTCAATATGCTTCTAAGCCATGCCGGATCGGCTGTTGCAAGTTCCCCTATGGTCTTAATTCCCATATCAAACAGCTTTTTGGTTGTAGCTATGCCCACAAAAAATAGATCAGATACAGGCAGCGGCCACATCTTTTCCTGAATTTCTTCCGGATAAAGGGTATGCACCATATCAGGTTTCCTGAAATCGCTTGCCATTTTAGCAAGCAGCTTGTTGCATGATACACCTATGTTCACCGTAAAACCTAATTTTTCCCTAATGTGATTCTTAATCTGCTCCGCAACTTCTACCGGCTCTCCAAATAAATGGCAGCTTGCAGTCATATCTACAAAAGCCTCATCTATGCTGTACTGCTCCACTATGTCGGAATATTCCCGTAGGATATTCATAAAAGCTGCAGAACATTTCTCATATAGACCATAGTTGGGCGGAACCAGAACCAGATTAGGGCATTTCCTCCTCGCTTCCAATATAGTCTCACCTGTTTTAATGCCGTATTTCTTTGCTGATATAGACTTTGCCAGAATGATTCCGTGTCGCATAGCCATATCTCCGCCTATGGCAGATGGGATTTCCCTCAGATCCTGCTTACCACCCTTGTGTGCTAAACGATAAACAGCCTCCCAAGATAGGAAGGCTGAGTTTACGTCAATATGAAAAATAATGTTTTTTTCAAACGTATGTTCACCTCCGGTTGGAATTTCATTACAGCAAACATACGTTCTATTTTCAATAGGTGATTTATGCCATTGGAAATGTGTAAAAGCAACTTCCGTTTATAAGACTCTAACTACTTGGTAGTATCATAGATTCGTTAGCTGCAGTGGTTAGAATGACAAAGCAATCTTCGGTCTGATGGGTGGATATCCTTTGGTTGCAGATGGATTTCTTCTACTTTCCTCTTCATCTTCTCATCTACTGACTGCACTAACTTTTCAATTTCTTTAGCAGTATCATCATCAAAATAATATCTCCCACACATAAAATTACCTGCTTTCGTACTTATGTGCTTATTATACCTCTGATTATGTATTCTATCCACTACTAATGAAAATTGTGAACGGTCTCTTTGCACTCATAATCTTTTTATATGTCCGCCTGTTACTAAGGTACTAATTAGTATATGCTCTTCTCATTCTTACGTCTTTTGTTGACTATAAGTATGACTACAATTACCGCTACCGTAATGACTGCAAGCCATATAAAGCAGCATATTCCTAAGAATGTAGGGCAGATATGGCATAAACTGCATTTGCTTCCCGCTGTGTTCACCTGACTGTATACAATCGCATAAGTGGAGAACAACGCTGTTTTAATCGTGATTGTTTCAGCTTCAGTGTCCATGTCATTAAGAAGAGCATACTCTCCTTCGTGGCAGCGTGTTATGTAGTAAGTTCTGCCGTCTGATTGTAAATCATCAGGTATTCCGATCACTACGTCTATCGGTTCGCCTGACTGTGTGATCGCGTTCCAGTCACCATCCCCGATTTTGATAAACATGGAGATGTCAATGTATGCGCCGAGGGTAAGTTCTTCCTCTCTGCTTTCAGCTGCCAGTCCGTTCTCGATGATATCTTTATCTTCTTTTGATACCTGCTCGGAGATATCTTTTACCTCAACCCGTACTTCAATCTTCTCTCCTTTATTTACAAGTCCTATCTGCTCCCGTGTCAGCACTGCATTTGCCACAGCAACGGTATCCGCAACGCCTGCAGCGTACCTGTATTCATCGCTGACTACAGTAACGCTTACAGAGCCTTCACCAACAGTAATGGTTGTAGTGGTATCCTGAGCATCCTTTATGGTTCCGGTAGATATAATATCACCTGTTATTTTTACTTCATCATTCCCTGTTTCTGCAGGTGCAGTATTATCTGCGGTTTCTGCTGACGGCTTTGTATCAGGTTTCGTACTTTGTTCCGGTTTCTTAGATTCTTTCTTTTCTTTGTCCGTATCCTGTTTCGTATCTTCCTTTTTAGATGTTTCTTTTTTAGGTGTTTTCGTCTTTGGTGTATCTGTCGGCGGTGTCTTCTTTTCAGGATTCTTTGTATCTGTCGGTGGAGTTACACTATCTTCGGGTGTATTACCTGTCTGAGAGCTTCCTCCGTCATCATTTGGCTGTCCGCCGCCATTATCATCGCCTCCGGAACCGGATGAACCACCGCCGTTATCATTTCCACCTCCGGAGCCGGATGAACCGCCACCGCCTTTAGATGAAGACTTGGTGCCGATCTTGCAGTCTGCCGCATCTGAACTGAAGGTTCCGCCATTGGCGTTATCTTTAGCTTTGGTACGGATCTTATAATCTCCTGCAGGAAGACCGGTAATTTCTCCATTGCCATCGGCAGTCTTTGTTTCCCAGGTCTTACCGCCATCAGTGGATATCTCATAGGTCTCATTCGGTTCAAGATTAGTGATCTTGCCATCCGATTTTCCCTTTGCGGACACATCCGCAGTTTTGGGATTAGGTTTCTTTTCTTTAGCCGGTATGCGCACGGTTTGTTTATCGCTGTCTGTTGTAGTGGTTCCGTTGCCCTTTTTTACGATGTCAACATCTCTGCCTATCCACTCTTCCTCAATATGAATATTTCCATCTTTATCCGCTTTTCTGGTTTCTCCGTTTATCGTATATTCACCGTCCGGTATAAGTCCTGTAAGGTTCTCGTTCTCACAATCAACCTTTGCATCCGGTGTATCTTCCTGTCTCAGCCGGTCTTCACCTATGGTAAATGTTTCTGAAGCCGCACTTTTAAAATTCTTGTCTGCAGCTGCCTTGATGCGTATGCGGTAGCTTCCTGCCAAAAGTCCAATAATATCTGTACCGTTCCACTGTGCATCTTTCCATGTAATACCACCGTCATCGGATATCTCATAGGTATATCCTGTATCCAGTCCTGTGACGCTTCCGTCTTCTGCTCCCGGATAAGCAGCATTATTAGCGGTAAAGCCTGATGGTGCATCCGGTCTTGAAGGTATGGAGAGCTGCTGTGCCTCGCTGTCAAATGTCGCGCCTTCCTTGTTACCTTTCTTTATGATGGATATGTCAGCGCCTATCCAGTCCTCCTCTATCGGAATGGTTCCGGCAGCATCAGCCGTCTTGGTTGCTCCATTTACCGTGTATTCTGCCCCCGATACAAGTCCGGTAAGAGTTTCTGCGATAAAATCGATTCGGGCATCAGGTGTCGCCTCCTGTCCTTTTACATATACGGTAAGGGAATACTGCGCTGTATTACCTGCATTGTCCGCTGCCATTACGGTAATTATGTTTGTTCCCGTATTAAGGTCGGTGGCCGGAATGGTAAAGCTGCACGTTGTAACCATTGCCGATGTAAAGTCCTCGTTGACAGGTGTCTCATCACTGTTTCCCACCTTATAGGCAACGGTTGCAATACCGCCGGAAATGGCATTATCTTCATCATCGGTCACGGTCACTTTCACATCCGGTGCTTCCTCATAGTAGCCCGCTTCTCCTGACACCGCACTGCCGTTTATTACAAAGCTGACAGTTGGTGCATTGTCCTCTATAATGATACCCGCAAAACCGGCAGCTCCGCTAAGGTTTGCGCCTACCGTAACACTGTCGGCAGGATTCCCCGCCACATCCTGACAGTCGATCCTAATCATTCCCTTGAAGTTAGCATTGACGGTGACAGTCGCCTTCTTGACGGCTGCATCTTCCGTTGCCGTCAACGGAGCTTTCTTAATTTCCGCTGCTTTGCCGTCCGATGTCACAGTATAAGTGATCTCACTTACCCCGCTTCCCTCTTCCGTGACAGGAACGGTGATGACAAGTTGATCCTTACCGACCAGCCATCCATTGACTATCTTAGGTGTATAATTATATGTCAGTTCTCCGATGACCGGCTTGATATCGTCCGTCCACCGGGCAAAAAGCGTATGGTCCTGTGCCGTGATGACCGTGCTATTCGAGTCAACTTTATCTCCACCCTCTTCCTGCGTGAACCAGTCCACAAAGTGATATCCGGCTCTGGACGGTTCGGATGGAAGATCGCTGCCATAGGTACTTCCATATGTGACTGTTATTTTCTTATCGTCAGTCCTACCATCCTGATATTTCAGCGTGACAGTATATTGGTTGGCTGTCCAATAAGGATAAAGAGTGATACTACTATCCGGTG
>JAFLTH010000134.1 GCA_022510525.1 Lachnospiraceae bacterium
CAATGCTTATAACAATAATCTAAATGAAAGACTGGCAAGAAAAGAGAAAAAGTATTTGGATAGAAATCAACAGCTTGATCTGGTCATTGTAGTAGACAGGCTGCTCACGGGATTTGATGCACCTTGTCTGTCAACTCTTTTTATGGATAGGCAGCCTATGAGCCCGCAGAATATTATTCAGGCATTTTCGCGTACAAACAGATTGTTTGACGGCAGTAAACAGTATGGACAGATTGTAACATTCCAGTCTCCCAATGAGTTTAAGAATGCAATCAATTATGCGTTGAAACTGTATTCAAGAGGCGGGGATGGGAGTCCGTTAGCGGAAGATTGGGACGATGTACTTGCTGCATTTTCTATCTCTGTAAAGACGATACACGCACTTGCCAGAACACCGGAAGATATAGCTGCTTTATCAAGAAAGCAGAAGAAATCATTTATTTATATGTTTCGTGCTTTAGACCATGACTTTGCACATTTGAAAGCGTTTTCAAATTATAAAGAGGACATTCTTTCAGAATATGATTTCTCGGAAGAGCAGTATGAAAATTATGCTGCGATGTATAGAAATGTCATGGAAGAATTAAAGAAACCGGATGATGATACACCGGATACAGAGCCGGTATTGGATGATTATGACCTGATTGCGTACAATAAGCTCCGTGTTGATTTTGAATATATAATAGAGCTGCTGCAGGGAGTAGTAGAATCCCTAGATCAGTCCGCAAATGACTTTAAAGAAGCTGAGTTCGAGCTTAAATTAAGAGCGATTCGGGAAATTGTTGCTGAGTTTTCACAGGAAAATTCTAAACTTAGTGAACTGTTAAGTACAGTCATTGATGAAATCGCAAATGATAAGACAAAATATGTAGGTCAGGACATCTCTGTAATCGTAAATAGAATGCGATACGAAGCTATGGATAAGGAAATAGATGAGTTTGCCAAGAAGTGGTATGTAGATGCGGAGGATGTAAGATACGAAGTCTACAATTATAGAGATGGCGTGTTGGCTAATGAAAATAACCTAAAAGAAAAGGCGGATTATACTGAATATAAAGATAATACCCCAGACCCTATGCCAAAGTTCAAATTCAGAAAAGAAATGATAGAAGAGTTTAAGAATGAGCTTATGGTTAGTATAGAGCCGTTGCTGGAGTAGGGAACAGCTGGGTATATTTTTTTTAAGTGATATAATTTCGATTGTTTTCAAAAAAGTGCTTAGAGATTGAAAAATTAAAAGTTATCTATTGTTTTGTGACTTTTATTGGTTTGGTGTTGTGTTAAGAAATGCATTATAATATTAATTAATGAACATAAATAATGTATAAGCGTATAAAATATACTATAATTGTAGAAAATTGTAATTTTGTATGGTAATATAAAAATAAAAAACGTAGTTAAAGTAATCTTTGTGTAGGTTGATGGATAATTTGGGTACATTACCTTTGCGAAATTAACTATCATTTCTTAATAGCATATAATCTCTGCTAGTATAACTTTTAAGGAGGGGGAGTTTATACAGAAAAATGTATTGGGCAGAATGATTATTTTCGGAGGCTTTTGATGGAAGTGTTTATAATGAATGGCAGAAGGTAAGCTATCCGCAAGAAGAGAACATTGTTAGCAGAAGCGAAAGATTATGAAATACATGTTTTTTTCTTAAGAAGAAATCATATGAAATAGAGGAGAAAAAATGATACATATTCCAGAAGAATTTAGCAAAATACTCTCAAAAAATAGTTTGTGTGATATAGCTGTAAAACAAACTATTGAAAATGTCGCACCTATTTTGGAAGATAATAAAATGGAGTTTTTTCCTGAATATACCAATCATGGGGAAAGGCACATTTCGTCTGTTTTATCAATTGCGTCCAAAATAATTGAATCTAAAACGTATGCTTCCTTAACAGCAATGGATATTGAGGTGTTAATTAATGCAATTTTGTTGCATGATATAAGTATGCATCTTAGTTATGCAGGATTCGTGAAATTGATTCAAGATGATAATTTCAGTAGAAAAAATGTTTATAATGATCAATCTTGGTCTATCTTGTGGGATCATTATTTTAAAGAAGCAGTAAAATGGAATCAAGAAAAAAGAGAAGAAATATTTGGAGAATATGTAGAGATAAAGCCGATTTCTCGAGATGAAAAATATGCAAATAAGATTGATAAGTTATTGATTGGTGAGTTTTTGAGGAGATATCATCATAAGTTAGCTTTTGATATAGCTGTAAACGGCTTCCCTGGCAATAATGTATCAGTAGACTTTTTGCAGGTGAGCGATGAAACATTTAGGCAGATAGTAGGGCATGTCGCTCGATCTCATGGAATGGGATTATGGGAAATGGTTGATTATATGAAAGAAGAATATGAAAATCCTAGGGTGGTTTTGGAAGTAAAGCTAATATATATTATGGCAATTTTACGTTTGTCAGATTACTTTGATATTGATAAATCAAGGGCAAATAAAGTAATATGGAATGTGAAAAAGTTGGATAGCGGAATATCACAAATGGAATGGGAAAAGCATAATTGTATAGATGGCATAGATTTTGATTATCAAGACGATGCAGAGTCATTATATATAAGATTAGGGGAACCTAATAGTAGTTCTATGTTTCTAAAAATAGAAAAATTTATTCAAGATCTACAAGATGAATTAGATACTGCTTGGGCTGTAATTGGAAAAATATATAATAGATTTGGTGATTTTAATTTTAAATTTAGGAGAATATACTCTAATTTAGGAAAAGTAAAAGAGTGTGTAAATTATATAACTGAAAAGGTTACGTTTGATGTAAATAAAAATATTTTATTTTATTTAGCGCAGCCACTTTATGGGAAAAATCCAAGTTATGGTATTAGAGAATTAATTCAAAATGCTAGCGACGCGTGCAAAGAAAGACAAGCTCTTGAAACAGAAAAATATATTCCAAAGATTACAATGGAGGTAAAGGAGGAAGGGGAAAATAAATTTTTTATAATTAGTGATAATGGAATAGGAATGACAAAAGATGTAATAATTAATTATTTTCTTGTGGCTGGATCGTCATTTAGGAATGATATTGAGTGGAAAAAAAGATTTCTCTTGGAGGACGAAAATGTTGTTGTCAGAAATGGGAAATTTGGCATTGGTGTTATCGCAGCTTTTTTATTAGGGAATAATGTGCAAGTCAAGACAACATCATTTAATCAAGAGGGAACATATAGTTTTTCTGCATCATTGAATACAAAGCAAATTGAGTTAATTTATGATAAAGAGCATGATTCTAATATTGGAACCGTAATAAAAATTGAATTGAATGAAAATATATGTGAATTATTACAACGACAGTGGAATAATGGATGGGAATCAAATCATTTTTATTGGTATCAAAATATTGAAAATGTAGTACCGTGGCATGAGTGGTATAAATTAGAAGACATTATAATCAATATTAATGTACCAAAAGAGTGGAAGAAACAAACAAATAATAAAGAGCAACATAAATGGAATTCATTTTCTACGGATGATTATGAAAATGTTCAGTGGACATACGAGATATTCTCTAATAAATACCGATTGATTTGTAATGGTATAATTATTCCTGGTGCATTTAATTTGCGTGGATTTGATTTTCCGAGCAATATTATTATTCCTTTAGTATCTGTTACTGACAGAGATGGTAAGTTTCCTTTGAATCTAAATAGAAATAGTTTAGAAGAGAATAGATTACCGTTTGAAGAAGAATTAATGAAAGAAATTTATAATGATACACTAGAAACATTAGAAAACAGTGATGATTTTGGTACGTTGTCATCGGATAAACTTGTAGTTAAAAAAGGCTATTTAAGACATCCAAGTATAGGAAGACCATACTATGGTGAGGATATTTATGGAATGCGCACAGAAGAGTTGATTTTTAACAAAGCTGGATATTGTTTGTGCTATGATTATTGTTTGCAAAGATTAAAAGAAAAAAAAATCACTAAAATTTGGGTAGAGGAATCATTAGAAATCGTAAATAAAAATTTATTAGCTATTTTAGGAAAAAATGTTGTGATTAGCCAGAGAGACTTACCAAACTCGATTGATAGTTATAAGTTTTGTTTGGATATGAATATGTTTCAACAACTTGGTGGAACTTATAAGTTTGATTCAATATTTATTATTATGAAAAGAAAAAAATATGATTATCTATTTGAATCAGGGAAAAATAGAATGAGGTCAGGTCTGGTACAAGAATTGGAAATATTATCTGCAAATAAGGAGTGGATTTGTTTAGGAAGAAAAGGTATAAAACAAAACATCAATATTGATAAATTAGGAGATCTTTCGAAAATAAATTTAATAGTACAATACAAATACAAGAGGATAGGTGAAGCACATAATTTTTCAGAAAAAAGTTTAATATTTAATAAGATGTTAGAAAAACGCTATGATAATAATATCTTCATTCCATACCACAAGAACTCATATATTGATGGCAACACTTTAGTATCAAAAGGCAGTAAGCAAAAAAATTACGAAATGGAAATAAAACAGAGGTAATTAAAATCAAAGCTTAGGTTAAAATAGAATTTGTTGGAGAGTGTAAACTATTTTGCATAACCTATGGAACGATAAAAAAAGTTCTCAATAGATTATCATAATAAACAGAGTTTATGTGTCTGTATTCTGGCACAAACCGACCAGGCTGTCAACCGACAACCTGATTTATTTTGTCATATCTTTATCGAATCAGGACTGAAGGTGAGAAACGTAAATTCCTTTACGTTGTATAAATATTTTGATATAATCATATCATAAGATTGATATGGAGGTAATAGATATGATTATTAAAGCATCTGCTGCTTTGCGCAATGACTACACATCTATTTCAAATATGGCGAAAGAAACGAAAGAACCGATTTATATTACTAAGAATGGTGAAGGCGATTTAGTGTTAATGAGTATTGATGCATTTGAAAAGCGTGAACAGATGTTACAGCTTCGCGCAAAAGTTTTACAGGCAGAACAGGAACGTATAGATGGTGCGGAAACCCTCAGCGTTTCACAGGCCAGAGAACGGCTCAGGGAGAGAATAAATGGCATATAAGGTTGAGATTCTCCCTACGGCGTGGGAAGATTTAAAGCGAATAGAGGATTGGTATATTATACAGTTTGGTGTGGAAACAGCGCTGAAAGTCAGTGATCAAATACTTGATGCAATTGAGCGGTTAGAGCGTTTTCCTGATTCCGGTTCACTGACACCGGACGAGTGGCTTAATCAACAAGGGTATCGAATGGTAATTTGTGAAAGACACGTTGTTATTTATAAGCAGGTTGGACAAATTGTGTATGTTCATCATATAGCGGATACACAGACGGAGTACACGAAGCTATTTTATTAAGTGCGCACATAATTCAGTGAAAGGAGTGTTTTGAATGAATAAGTTAAGTAATCAACTTGACAGGGTAGATAAAGCTATGGATTTGAGAAATTATTTTATTGACAACCAGAAACAGATAATTTCTCAGGAAATTCAGTGGCTTGCGGATAATGAGAATAAGCCTGAGAATTTACGACTATATTTTGCCAATTTTTTATGTGAGGAAGAAATCATACGAATTGGTGATAAAGGACTTAGTCAACTGGCTGCAATACGTGGCAATTATCTTTATTCACAGTTTCGTAGATTGGAACAACAGAAAATGAATAATAGTCCATTGAAGTTTATTGTGTGGGAATTAAAGTGCTTTGGACAATAGGTCACAGTCGGTGAGATGAAGATTGTTCAATGTCTGGTATAGAGAAACGAGAATTTATTTTGAGGCATCAGGATTCTCAAGCGCCGCCAACCTGGCGCGGAGCCGCTCGATTTCAGCGGCCATCGCCTGATTCTCAGAAGTCAATGCCTGATTCACAGCCATTATTGCTTGCTTCTCAGAGACTAATACAGCATTCTCTTCGGAGAGCTTTGCGAGCCTGTTGTTGACCGCTCTTTCATGGGCGAGATATTCTGCTCTTGCCTGACTCCGCTGCCTTGCCATCTCATCAGCATTATATGTATAGAGTGTTTCAGATGCTTCCGTTAAAATAGGGTTGTTTTCTGCAATCATCTTGATTTCCTCCCAAGTGGTTGGTTTGAAGAGTCTGGCTCATCAATCATTAGAGCAAGAAAATAGTCGCCGATATGAGGATTTTTAGAGTGTTTTCTTTCTTATATGTTTTAAATAATTCTTTTTAAAATCTCTTATGCTATTAAAGAAATCCATTTCAGAATGTGTAAATGAATTGTTTTCAGCTTTTTCCGCGAGAAGTTCCATAGTGCAAATAAGATCGGCTACTTGGAATAACTTATAGTCGACAGGTTTCACTTTGCGAAATTCTACATGGGTATAAAGCGTACTAAATACAGATGTAAGAATTTTAGTGAGTTCGATTTGCCCGTTATCATAGTAAATAATGACTTTGTCAAAATTATTCCAAAAAGATTCATTGTGCCTAAGTACATTTGCTAATGCCTTGGAGATTTTAGAGGTCATTGATATGACATCAGAACATGTACTTTTCTTTATCTTTATGCAGGAGTATTGGAAATCCAGTTTTCGAGCAAAGTTAAATAAAGCATTGAATAAACGTTTCCGGTCTTCCATTAAATCGTTAGAATACACAGATTCACGACGGATAAGTGGTCCTGTATGAATAGCATGGTTATTATATCCCAGATTTTGCAAGTGGGAATCAAAAACCATAATATTTTCATTAATATTGTTTTCTTGTATCTATGAATATGCTAAGTATTTTTTCTGACATATCACTATCCTTTTAATATTAAAAATGGCGGGGAAATTCCCCGCCGCTCGGTGGACCAGGGTCTTTCGACCAGCCCGAAATCAACCACCGTTGATTTATTTTATGATAATCATAATGGAAATATACAATGAAGTCAACAGTCAACAACCATGTCGAACCACGTCGGGTCATTTCATTACTTCCCCCTCAACTTCCCATCAATCCTATTGTAGATAAAGCTAATCACGAAGCA
>JAFLTH010000135.1 GCA_022510525.1 Lachnospiraceae bacterium
CCTTTACTTCCGCTTCAACGGTTTCGGTGATATGAAATTTTCTATATCATAACGCCGGGAAGGGGAATTGTCAATAACCATTTTACGACCGCCGGTCGGACATAAGTTGTTCTCTTCCCTGTTATTCTTCTTCCAACAAATGTACTGCCTCCACCAGATACGCATAAGCCTCCAGCTTCTGCTTTTTGATGCTTGACAGTCCCTTGTACTTTTTGTTATCAAATTTCCGGTCTATATACAGTTCCGGATGTTCAATCCTTACAAAGTCTTTTTGCTTTAAAAGACAGGCCGCCAAATACATAACCTTACACGCTTGATGTGCTGCAATCTCGCCACTGTAATTAAGGAACAAAACATGTGTGCCTACAGCTTTAATTCCCCTAAGATATTCTTCATAATCCTTCTTTTCGATAGTTCCTCGACCAATAATACTTAGGCAAGCATTAATTGTATCTTGCAACACTTCCTCTTTGCTAATGTATAGTCCTCTATATTCCAGCTCTTCTGACACTACTTTATCATAAGTTTTTCTCACATTAATCTGATTCTCTATTGCATCAATCAGTATAGCAATATCGAAAAGCTGTTTCACAATCTCCATTGACTTACCAACGCCCAGAGTCACTCCTGTAGTATGCGGTGCAAACGCAGTCAACTTATCACCAAGAATGCATTCTGCACTCGGAACCTTAACCATGACCTTTGGCTCGTTTACTACAAGTAATTCATTTTCTATTTCTTTTTCTATCATTTCTACATAAGGAACTTCTGAAAATAAAACATCTAAAAGTATGTATAGTTCTTTTTGTTGTAAAGGGGACCGATAATGAAATTTGAAATGACGTTTTGCTATGGAATTGTGTCCTACTCTCACTTGTTCTTCACAACTTATAAAAGGAAATATTCTACCCGCTTTTTCAATATAACCTTCTACATCAGTTCCCGGCTCTACAAGAATATCGATGTCTGTAGACAAGCGGACAGGATGCTCCAGAAGCAACATTAAACATGTTCCACCCTTAAATACAAATGGCAGACCGGATTCCTTTAATGCCTCCAGCAATCCAAAAGCATACAGCACCCTCTCCAATAATGCCGGATCTTTTTTGTACTTTTCCTGCAAATTCCGAATATGTTGTAATTCATAATTTCTTACATCAAGCATGATTGCCCTCTGTTAATAACTGTATATTTGTTTCTTTTTCTATAAAGTCTTTAATTTCCTTTTCCAAATTTCTTCGCCTTGCATATCGAAACATTTTCTTTTCATCAACATAATACTTCCGAAATGCTTCTTCGTAGATACCTGCATATTCTGCTCTCTCTACCAATTGTCCGGTAAGTTTATTGCTAAATAAATCAACCAGTAGTTTTTCTAAAACACATCCTTTCATGTCTGCTAATGGTTTCGGTGTCTCTGACAACAACCTCTGTATAACCAACATATTTTCCTCAAAATATGTGTAAAAAAGATCCTCTTTCGGACAAAGTAATATTTTAGAATAATACTCATTAAGCATGTGAAAAACACTTTCTTCCAGGCGATGTTCCACTTCAATAAAAAAGACATTTTTTCCTATCTGATGATTTACAAATTCATTTAATTGTACAAACTCCCAAACCTGAAAATCCACTAGAGGGTACTCTCGTTTTATTCTATCAACAATATTTTGCATTTCTTGTGAATAGGCATAGGAATACTCACTTTTTTTCTTTGCAGTATCAACCACAAGAAAAGAGTTTTGTCCAATTTTCTGAAGTACACCCATATCTTGAAGCCTAGCTATCTGCCAGTAAATAGCGCGCTCACTGCACTTCTGATTAAGCTTACCCAAAATGTCTTCATATTCTTT
This sequence comes from Lachnospiraceae bacterium, assembly GCA_022510525.1. Taxonomy (GTDB): domain Bacteria; phylum Bacillota; class Clostridia; order Lachnospirales; family Lachnospiraceae; genus UBA3282. The sequence goes on from JAFLTH010000135.1 coordinate 1,854, forward strand.
TCTAGATACTATAGTATTTGGTTTTAGATTTTGTATTATTTTATCAATCTTCATTTATTAACACTTTCTCTATTTACTGTGCTATGTAAAATACATAAATAGCAATGCATTTAATTGCATTAACGGCAATTACGTTTGTTTTTGCCGAAACTGCAATTTATATTATAGATTGATGAAATGGAATTGTCAATTAGAAAATCATCGAATTAATATCAAGAGCAGAAGCCGGTTATACAGCCCCTGCTCATATTTGCTTTTTTCTCCTAACATTTGATAGTTGGTTCTATATCCCGCCTTTTATCTGCTCAAACCATATCATTATACATTGTCAGCTATATATCTTATCATTGTTTTAATTTGATTATGTTGATAACTTACGGCATCTTTCTGAACATTATGATCATTTAACAATCCAAAATTATCATCAAGAAATTGGTCCAATTCTTGCATAATGTTAATGATATTAATTACTCTAAAAACGTCAACTCCTTCAGCTTCACTTAATGTTCTTATACAGTTCTCCTTATTATTTACTAAATCTGTCGTTTTTTCGCATGCTGTTGCTAAATAATGCATAATCTCATAATAATAAAAAATTTTAAAATTTTTATTACTTTCATTATTATCTAATCGCTGATATTCCAATTTATAATCTTTTGCAACTAAAATACTATCACATGCAATATTATCAAAATCTTTCTGAATTTGTATCATGGTTTCCATATCCTTATCAATTGTGTGGATTCTTCTATTTCTAATGAACACTGCAATCCTACAAAATCCTAATTTATATAGATAATATGAAGATGCATATATTATTATAAATAGTATAATCAAGGCAATTACTTCAAACCCATTAAACGTATCTTTATTACTATTAAAAGCTATTTCTGTCAAAAAGGCTGAAAAAACAGTTGAAAAAACTGTCGAAGATATTTCTTCTTTCATACCTTCCGAATTACTTTTGCTATCGATTACTATTTTTTTTATATCAGTAGATATCCTATATCTTAATCTCTCAAAATTTTTAAATGAATTTACCATACTAATCTCCTAAAAATTTTTACTTAACACAGAATTTCCCGCAAAAATATCATCATTTAATCCTCGTGTCAATTCGTTTCTATTTCTTCTATACCAATCTCTATATAGACCACTTTGCTCGCTATAGAATATATCTCTTCTGACTTTACCCACAAAAACAGCTAAATCATCCGGTAATGGATCTAGTACTATTAAGGAATCAACAATTTCAAGTACGGCCTTAAATATATAATGTAACATATACGGAATCTTGATATACTTATTAGTCCCTAAAAGTGTAAAGTACTTTCTTAATGCTGCTACTTGACGCTTTGATATCTTTTTATCATTCCTCCCCATTAATCTATTTGCTTTATCTTTAATTACTTTATATGCATATCCATATTGAAAGCCACCTTCATTTTCTTTGTGTTCATCAATATATAAATACAATTTACTTAGATTAACCCCTATTTTTTCTGCCGTATCTTCATCCGGTAACTGAATATTAACATATGGATATGTAATTTTTTTAACATTAACCCTACTCATTTATTAGACCTCCAATTCTTTTTTAATATACTATATTTTAGTTTAGATGCGGCTTTCTCTCTTGATCGCCGATCAGACTGTCAAAGCAAGACTGCATTCACTTCTATATGCTGTACCCCACATCCACCAAAGCCTCAACTTTGTCATCCATCACTTTGACATACGTAGTTCTCTCTGCCTGATTGAAATACCACGCATCCGCTTCCGCTGATTCAAAGGCCTCTTTCGTGTCCACCTTTGCTATGGCATCACCGTTTATCTTCATGTCTTTCACCGGATATTCCGCTTCCGTCGGGTCGTGGAGAATCGCAAGACAATAGTACTTCTCATACTGCGGCGTATATCCGTCATGAACACGGGAAACGGTAACCCGCCGTGTTTTCTCACCCGTCCACTGATGTGAGATATGAACTTCCCTGTACTCACCGTTAGCAAGCGGGTCGATACCAATCTGCTTAAACAACTCCGGCTGCGACGAGCGACTCACACCGTCATCCAGATACATTGTGTATTCGCCCTGCTCTCCCGGATAAATATTCAGTGTGATCGTATTGGGCAGTCCCTTGGCGTTGCGCTCTCCGACATACTGCTCTATCTCTATCGTCGGGATAACAGCACCTTCTCTTACAAACATCGGTACGATATAAGGAATGTGTCCGGGGTCATTATTAATATGGGCATCAAATTCACTTAAGTTTGAACCGCCCTCAATCACTTCTCCCAACGGGCAGCGGTTATTCGTAAATTGATACCATCCGCTTCCCGCCGGCAGATAGACATCCCGCTTTCCATGTCCATTCTCGTCACTTTCCTTCTCGGTTACCGGCGCAATCAGCAGATCATTCCGCACCATAAATTCGTTGTCCAGGAAATCCGTACGGTCGTTGAACAGCGCCATATCCTCCGGATCTGTCAAAAACAGGGTACGGCAGATCGGAAGTCCTGTAAGCGCATTTTCCCACATTGCATCATAGAAAAGCTGAAGCAGCTTATAGCGCAGCTCGATATAATACTTGCACACCGGCAGGACACTTTCATACATCGGACGATACTCGGCCGGAACCTGATCAATCACATCCTGATACGCATACGGCTCCTGAAAACGCTTCTTGCCCTTACGTATGTAATGATTCCTGAACCATGGCAGGAATGCGCCCATAGCCGTCCACCGAATGAGCAGCTCCGGATCCGCCCATTCTTCCCAATCTTCCTCACGCTCAAATCCGCCGATATCCTGACCCGCAAGCGCCTGTCCGGTAAGTCCCAGTGCCAGAACCTGCGAGATATTGATTCGAAGGAAATCCCAGCTGGATGAGTTGTCTCCCGTCCAGAGTGCCGCAAAACGCTGCATCCCTGTGAAGCAGCCACGTCCTACGATAAAGTTCCTCTTATTCTTCCTGCACTCCAAATTATTCAAACCATGGTAAGTCGCTTTATGCAGATTGTAGGAATACAGATTCCAGATTCTCATAACCGGTGTCTTGTCGTAACCACCGGCCGGGTCTTTGACAAAGTCATTGTCCACAAGCAGCCTGGAAGGGAAAGACAACATATCGCCGCGCGCATCACGCAGGCAGGGCGTAGTCATATCCTGCCATACCATCTCCAGTCCCTGCTCAAAAAGATACTCGTACTGCTTGCCCCACCAATCACGAACCTCCTTGCGGTTCAGATTCGGGTAATGTCCTGTGGTTCCAAGCTCCGTATCGCCTACGTTTCCATAGTAAACCTCACCGATAAAAGGCCTTCCGGTGTTGTAATTATTTTCCTTATCGTTAAACGGATATTCATACTCCGCTCCGCCTGCATACTTATAATATGTACGTCCCTCCGGATTGTCCGCCTCGGTTCTTACATCCGCCACAAAATATCCGTTCGCTACACCTTCCTGATAGGTGCTGTAGTTCTCCGCATCACGGTTGCTGATAATCGGCGTGATATTGGTGGAACACTTCACACCCTGTTCTCTGAGCTGTGCAAACATTTCCTTGGGATTGTTAAACTTGCTCTCATCAATTGTAAAAGTTTTATAATCCTTCTGGATATCTACGTCCACATGCAGACCGTCAAGCGGTATACCACACTCACGGTATCTTCTCACTATCTCATGCAAATCCGCACGCCCCTCATAACCGTAACAGCCCTGATGATAACCCAGCGCATATCTCGGAATCATACGCGGCGTTCCGGAAATCGCACAGAATCTCTGAATGACATCACCGCAGTTCTTGCCAGTCAAAACATAGCAATCCAAGACACCGTACCGAATACCGAACCGATAACTGTTCGAATGATAGTATCCCATATCAAGAACCGTTTCGGACGGATTATCTATGAAGATTCCGTATACGAAATTTCGTCCCAGCTCCCCGTTCACTTCCATGAAAAACGGATCGGAATGATATAACGGTTCGCGCTCTTCCAGCGGTCCCCTGTTATACACCTGACGATAACGCATATTGTCATAATTAAAGTAGGTGACACGGGTATTGTTCTTGACAAGGTCCTTGCCGCCCTGCTCACCGAAACCAACGTATTTGGCAGTGCTCGGCTTCTGTGCCATCCACGCAATATGATAGTCATTCAATCCCCCCGCAGGCTTAAATCTCAGGCTTTCCTTCGAAGCATGGAAAACTATATATCTGTCATCGCTGCCCAACTCATCCACCTTATAAAGGGTCAGCGTAAAAGGATCATATTCCGCATGAACAATCAACTCTCCGTCCGAAGGATTGGCTGTGATTGTCATCTCAACATACTTGCCCTTAACCTCCTTAAAAGTCGCTTTCAAAGCATCCTCGGCAGCAATCTTCTGTGTTTCCTCGAACTCATCCTGCACAATGGTACGGGTATTGTACGCCGAATACTCGCCCGCTTTCATCTCGGGATGAAAACGGAGCCGGAAAGAGCCGCCGCTGAATACCTCTAAGAGCATATCGCACTCTTTACCCTGTGTAGATACGAGATGCAGAATCAGCTTCCACTCTCCTGCCTTGTAAGAGCATCCGGTGGCTTTCACTACTCTGTCCCAAGAGGCAAAATCCGCAAAATAGTCGTCTACCTTCTGGAAACGGAAATACTGTTTGTCGCAATATTGGTTGGTTGTGGGCATGTTGGGTCCTCCTTTGGTTGTGGTGTTTTGGGTTTGTAATTGTTGTGCTTGTTATTTTTATTAATGTAGTTTAATTATGGATTTTATCGGGATATTTGTCAATGAGAATGTTGAAGAATAAAGAATTATTACAAGTATGTCGTCCAGTACACAGTAAACCGCCCGGCATTACTGCCGGACGGTATAGTTCAATTATGTGGAATTGTTATTCCTGAAATACAGCCAGTTTGCCAACATCCAGTTTCTTTGTAATATCGATAATTTTGTTAAAATCTCCTATCAGCTCGTTTGAAAGTCTTCGGGCTTCGTTGACTTCCCTCTCAGCGTTGTCATAATTTCCCATATTGATGGCATCAATGACACTTCGGCCATACCCATGGAAACGGTGATGTTTCTCCCCCAGGCCGGACCAAATTTCTGCCACAGCTCTGTTTCTGGGCTTCATCGCATAATAGAAATGTCCGAAAG
>JAFLTH010000136.1 GCA_022510525.1 Lachnospiraceae bacterium
AACCGTAATAATAAACACTTCTTGCCGTCTGCATAAACGGCACAGACAGACTTTCCGCAATGCTGCCGTTTGGAATTTCCGCAAACGGAAGGAACCACTTAAACCATAATACTGCGAACAACAGGACACCAATAAATATACTGCCAAACGCTTTCCAATACTTCCGTGCCATGAGAATAAAACACGGAAAACAACCAATCACAAATGCAATTCCTTCATTTCGAAAAAGACACAGTAATATTAAGACAATCGACAGCGTTACCATTTTCTTTGGATTATGAACAAATTCCTCCGCAGATATAGATATTTCGAACATAAAGATTGTGAGGAGCAAAGCTGCAATGGAAAAGTTAATGTTCTTGCCCATTGAGATTGCATAAATCGGAAAAATTGGTAAAAAGGAATATATATATATGACAGTTTTGATAATTTTCTGCGGTATCCCTATCTTTCTAAGCAGATCCGTCATATAAACCAGTACCATAATAAATGCGCAGACCTGTATAAGAATGTACACAAACACACCTGCCGATGCAGATCCGAAATAATGTCCAGTCTGTACAAATATACCCATTAATAAGGTTTGGAAATAAGGATGATGATTCGTCAACGGTTCATATCCGAAATACTGATTCAGCATTGTCGTTGCATCATAGGTGGTCGTTCCCGGATAAAAAGCAATCAGATACGGAAGCCAACAAATGAAAATAAATAAACCCGCCTTTACCTTGTGGAGTTCTTCATCTTTACCCCCCCCCACAATCATCTGTCCTGTCTGTACTAAGTTTTGCATCCATCTCAGCAGCAAAAAAACTGCACAGTAAAACATAGCGCCATACCCTACTATCACAATGCCTGCCTTGATTATCTGTGCAGCATCCTGAATGACAAGTACGAGCCCCACAGCATTCCGATAGCACAGTCCTACAACCATCAGGAGAGACAAAGAGCAAGAAAATATAGCTATGTCTTTCTGAAAAGAAACACTCTTTTGAAAATAGTCATAAACACATGTAAGGCAAATCACATACAGAAACTGAGCTATTCCCCAACCTCTGAGAGAAGCCAAAACTGCATATACAATCCCGACTTCATCAGAATTTGATATTTTTTCAAAATTGATACCCATTGCTGCCACCGAAACAATTGCCAACAGTCCGACAAGGACTTTCTTTAACGTTTGATTCTGTAACACATGTTTAATCTTCGCAGACACTGATTCCACTCCACATTTCACCTCACTATACCTTAGTACTTCCTGCATCAATTGATGTAAAGCATGATACATTGGTATTACACCTTTACGCCACTAGGATACAAAAAATCTGAATCTCTTTCTACACTTATCCATTTATCCCCAGGAAAAACATAAAATATTGTGCCGGATGACAGACGAAGTGCATATTCAATAACTACATGATGTTGATTCACCCAATCTCGCATTAAAGGATTCCCTCTAAAACTCTTCATAATAAAACTGTTTTTATCATCTACTAAAATTATTACCAGAATTTTTATACTCTGTCCGACAAACATACAATTATTCAGTCTACCTGACAGTCAAATAATCTTTATAGAATAAATCATCAATAGTTTTTTCATTTCTCTTTAATGAATTCACAGTTTGACAAAAAAACTCGGTATATTTCTCTGCTCCCCTGCCATTCAGATGATTTTCGTCATAATAATCATCTATAGACTTTTCATATTCCTTGCACAAATTGAAATTCATATAATTGATATTGTATTCTTCTGCAAGTTGGTACATAAATGCAACGTAATTGTCATAGCCCTTAACGTTTGTTATCAATTCATCCGGCATTGGCTGATCCACCAATACAAGCTCTATATCATTTTCTGCACAATAATCAATAATTTTAATCAAATACTCATATGCGTCGTCCACCATAGGGATATCTTCGGTCAGGTCATATTGCTCCGCTTTTTCTATAAAATCAACATCCTCTTCCATCTCTGCATCAACATACACGAAACCATCACCCTTATATATTTCATGGTCAAATGTCAAATTCGAATAATCTCCGGCGGTCAGACTTTTTGACCTTATATTTTCTACAATATTCAGATTTCGTAAATTACGTCTACTCGTACAGAAAATACCATTCGCAAAGCTTCTCATACCGCCTGCATCCCATAAATACCGGATTTTGTTCCATGACCATTCCATATAATCCGATACAAAATACAATGAACTTTCATTTTCCGGTATCGACCTTTGGCTGATCATAAAGCAAGTATCCAAATATACAGTCTTTAACCGATTTCGCTCTGACACTTCCCTGATCAGATAATATGATGTTGCAAGAAGCTGTCCGTTACTCCCGGTGTTGTAAGTTTTTTCACCCAGCAATTCATCCGCCAAAGCCGTATCATACGTACGAAATGCATGTGAAGAACCTGCAAACAGCACATCTATGTTTTCCGGGCATTGATACAATTCCTTGAGCATCATATACGTATATTCATAATTTGATGAAAGCAGCCAGTTCAGACACCCCATTATGATTCCCCATACCAGAATATATGAAACTATAATACGCATATATTTTTTCACTGCAAATTTCCTCCTCATTAAAACTGAAAATATATGAATGCATTTGTTACAGTATTTGGTATTGCCAGCGTAAGATAAACAATAAATGCTATATATACAAGTCTCTGCATATTCTTAGGGAGAATAGCAGATTGTTGTATTGCATCACACTTTTCATTGATGTAGTCAAATATATACAAAATCACAAGCGGCAGCGCCATACTAAACACATCAGTCAGCTTGAAAGTAGCCAATCCGTCTCTAAAATATTGAAGCGGTTTTCCTATCCCATTAAATAAATTATGTACAACATACATTGCATCATGAATATTGTTAGCCCTGAAAAAAATTAACGAAAAACAGGAAAGGCAGCAGGTGACAATTATGGAAAACAAATTCTGCACCCTATGATTCTTCAACTCTACAATGTGCTCTCTGTTCAGTTTTCGCCTAAGGAAATCGCCCACATTCAGATAGATGCTTTGAAGCCCACCCCATATTATAAATGTCCAATCAGCTCCGTGCCATAATCCGCTCAACAGAAATGTGATCATATTATTTAAATATTTTCTGAATAATCCTTTTCTACTGCCGCCCAACGGGATATAAACATACGCGGTAAACCAGTTGCTTAGAGAAATATGATTACGCCCCCAGTATTCTTTGATGGACTTTGAGAAAAAATAAGGTGATTTGAAATTAACCATCAAATCGACACCCATGATTTTAGCGCAACCTCTGGCGATATCGGAATACCCGCCAAAATCACAATAAACCTGCATTGCAAAGAAAAACGTCGCCATGACCAGTGTTAGCCCGTTGGAAACGGATGAAAGATTATTATATACTTTATCTACATAGATGGCCATAGTGTCCGCGACCACCATTTTCTTAAAAAATCCCCATACCATTAGCTTAGTTCCATATACCGCATCATCATAGGAAAACTCGTGTTCCTTGCGAAGTTGTGGAAGAAGATTCTGCGCTTTTTCAATTGGTCCCGCTACAAGCTGAGGAAAAAATGTCACAAACAAAGCAAAATATCCCAGATGTTTTTCTGCCTCCATATTTCCCCGATATACTTCTATCGTATAACTCATTGTCTGGAAAGTATAAAATGAAATTCCGACAGGAAGTATAATGTTAAGAGACGGAACAGTAAATGGTATGGATAGCATGCGAAAAAATGAATTAACATTATCCCCAAAGAAATTAAAATATTTAAAGAAAAACAAAATTGACAAATTGCTGCATATACTTACCAACAACCACATTTTCTTTTTCCAAGACTCTGATTTTTCTATATTTCTTGCCGCAAAATAATCAATGCATGTTGATATAATGATCAAAACAATAAATTCCGGCTTCCAACACATATAAAAATAATAGCTGGAAACAAGCAATAATACCCACTGATATTTCTTTGGAATAGTAAAATACAGAATAAATACTATTGGGAAAAAAATTAAAAATTGAAATGAACAAAATGACATATCTTTCTATCCTCGTTTACTTTCGTATTTTCCTTATGTTTAATATCTGCCCAACAACCAATAAATACGCGAATATTAGTTGCTTTATAACATAGGTATATTTCTAAGCAGTTCAATATTTGCCATTCTAAGATTTTTCATTTTTCATTATATCCAATACTTTAAGTATTTGTTTGTAATAATTGTCAAACTGAAAATTATTCTTCACGTGTATATATCCTGCAGCACCCATCTTAATAATATTGTCCTTACTGCAAACAATTTGCTCCAGCTTGTCTTTCAAATCCTTTTTATTGTTATCTTCAAATACGTACCCGGTCTTTCCGTAATCAATGTAACTTGCGGTTCCGTTATCACTGCCGCTGATTGCAGGAACCGAGAAGGCCATGGCCTCAATCACGGTAATGGATGCCGGCTCACCCGTGCTCGGCACTACATATACATCCGCCTTCCTGTATTGTTCATAAACTTCTTCTCGATTCAGATTTACTAAGAAAGTGACTTTATCCTCCAGATGATGCTGCTCGACATATTCACGAACCTTTTTATAATAATCCTCATGGAAATGGTTGGATATTTCCCCCGCAATGGTAAGATGCAGATTGTATTTGGGCAAAAGTTCTTCCACCGCCTCTATCATCATCAGGTGGTTTTTGCGCTCCTGATATTTGCCGATGCAGAATACATTGATCCTGTCGCCTTCGAAATATGCCTTTTCCTCGGGAGAAACCTGCGGCTCCATCAGAAAAGGGGCCCAATATCCCTTCTCGTCCTTTACCAATCCACTGTAATCTATTCCCACAAGATTTGTGGGGGTAATTCGGTATTCCGGCGTCAGTTTCCAAACCAGCTTATGTGCAAAATCCATCTTTTTAGGTTTATCCCATACGGGGCTTAGATTATAAAGAATCGCAGGAATCTTGTAATGTTTACAGATTGCATACATACAGATCGTATATATGGAGCGCTCCCGTATAATTGCAACATCAGGCTGAAACTCTCGAATATACTTAGCCAGCTTGAAAATAGGCGGAATTCCGCATTTCAATTTCATGTCTATTGCAAAAGGATCTTTCCGCTTTAAAAAGTGAATATAAATATAGTCAAACACTTTAAACAGTCCGGAATATCCCACTACAATCGGCTTCACATAACTGTAATCCTCTATTTTGCCTTCAAATTGGCTTAAAAAACGAACTTCATGTCCATTCTCAATCCATCCCTTCATGATGGTCGTCTGATTCGTATGGTATCGGTGCGACATATAGATTACTTTCATAGCTGTATCCTTTTTCTGATCTGACTCAAATATATTTGATATCCCGCTTCCTCGTTTGCCTTTTCACCCACAATATCATGTTTGGGAATCGATTCTTTCCGCTTGGCATGATTCAGATACCACTCATACTCCATATCCAGATTGCCGATATCAAGCACTCTGTAACCCTCCGAAAACATTCTCTCCGCAAAAAATTTAGCGGCCACTCCGAGCGATACCAGAAACAGCCTATCCTTGGAGTATTCCTTACAACATTCAATAATTTCATCCAACTTTCCGTAAGCATCACTGGCAGGACCTATAATTCGTTCCACCGTTCTGGCAGTATCGAGCAAATCGTTTCCTACTCCGTTGTGTGTCCTCTCTCCTTCGACCACAACTACATCCTTGTCCTTCCAGATTTGACGGATGCCTTCTATCCATTGACCGCATTTGCTCTTATCTTCCAACGCATAGTAGAACCGGGACACGGATGTATTATGGTATATTCTGTCTTGATTGCAAAATCTTTCGTATATCTTACGGCTGAATAAAAGATGATCCCTCCAAAACTGCCTGCTTTCTCGCCTGTAAATCGACAAATCACCAAAAATCTCCGGTATCGTCACTATCAGGTCGTCATACTGATAACCCAGCATCCGCTTAAGTCCTTCAACAATCTCCGGCTCTGCCTTTTGCAGTTTAAGGCTTCTTCCGCGAATCATAGTGATCTCACCGTCGCCAAATCTGACCATACTTTTGTTGGTATGTATCAGTTCATCTATGGTTTCTTCTATGGAATGTACCTTAATACCGCATTTCTTTATTCCAACCCGATATAAACCGTAGTCAATCAAGGCAAGTATATCTTTAATCCAACGTTTTGCTTTCATTCTGTTCGCAACACTTCCTGCTTTTCTTTTCTTTCTACCTTCCCGCTGCCCACCTCATAAATGACGTCAGCATTCCTGATGGTGGTAAGTCTATGCGCAATAATAAGTATGGTCTTATGTCCCTGAAGCTTTTCAATCGCTTCCATTACCGCCGTTTCCGTATCGCTGTCAAGCGCCGAAGTCGCCTCATCCAAAACCAGAACTTCGGGATTATGATAGAGCGCTCTTGCAATACCGATGCGCTGTCTCTGTCCGCCTGACAACCTTACTCCCCTGTCTCCCACATAAGTGTCAAGTCCTTCCGGCAGAGACTCTACAAAATCATATAGCTGCGCCTGCTGCAGAGCATAGATAACCGCCTGCTCATCAATCTCCCTGTCTTCCACGCCAAATGCTACGTTGTTTCTGATTGTATCATCCGACAAATATATGGTCTGCGGAATATATCCGATTTCTTTCTGCCATGTGGGCAGGTTCTTATATATGTTCATGCCGTCCGCATATATTTTGCCGTATTGCGGGGCCAAAAGCCCCAACAGAATATCAACCATGGTAGATTTGCCCGCACCGGACGCACCGATAAACGCAACCGTCGTTCCCCGTTCAATCGTAAAATCAGCATGCTCAATCACATTGACATCTCCGTCGGGATATGCATATGTGACATTTTTTATTTCGATTTTATCTTTAAACTTCCAGTCATTGTCTTTTTCTGTTTCAACAATTTCCAGTTTATCTATTT
>JAFLTH010000137.1 GCA_022510525.1 Lachnospiraceae bacterium
CCCGCAGTTTATACAGCAGTTCTATTTTATGAAGCAATTCCTCATAATTATCTTTTTGCCGTAATTGCTTGTATCCTTCCGCATCTACTCCCTGAAAAGAAAACTTAATAGAATCAAGTTCAGCATCAATAAGCTCCACCAATTTCGACTCATCAAGCAGACTCCCATTCGTAGTCAAGTGAACAATAATACCATTTTCTTTTGCAACCCTGATATATTCCATCAATTTGGGATGTAAATCGGGTTCTCCCTGACCAACGAATTTTAACGCCACAGGATAATCCTTTATCTCATTGATGACTGTATGGAAAATTTCATCTGTCATGTAGCCGCGTTCTCTCGTGCTGGTTGCCATGCCTGTTTTACACATAAGACATTGAAAATTACAGTGATTCGTAACCTCAAACTCTATTATTTTAGGAAAACCGGGCAAATTGTCCATTTTATCCTGCGCCTCACCCCCATCTATTGTTTTATATATTTCCTTTAGTCTGTTAACCCTCTCCATTAATTTATTCCTCCCATATTTTCCAAGGTGCTTTTTTCTTTTTCCACATAGAATTCAACTGTTCCTTATCTCTAATAGTATCCATCGGCTTCCAAAATCCGCTATGCTTATATGCATTTAACTCTCCGTCCCTAGCCAACTGCTCTAATGGTTCTTGTTCAAAAATAAGAGTTTCGTCATCGTATAAATAGTCGAAAACCTTATAATCCAGCACCATATATCCGCCGTTTATCCAACCACCGTCTCCTTGCGGTTTTTCAAGGAACTCAGCAATAGTGCCATCCTTCGTAATATTTAGCATTCCAAACTTACCACTGGGCTGTACAGCGGTAATCGTAGCTAACTTCTGACTCTCCTGATGACACTTGACCAGTTTATCGATATCTACATCCGACACACCGTCACCATATGTCAGCATGAAAGATTCGCCCTCAGGAATATACGGCTGTATATGTTTAATTCTATAACCGGTCTGTGTTTCTGCTCCGGTATCTATTAACGTCACCTTCCACGGCTCCGCTACATTGTTATGAATAATCATTTTGTTATCGTTGGCAAAATCAAAGGTAATATCCGACATATGTAAAAAATAATCTGCGAAATACTCTTTAATCATATACCCTTTGTATCCGCAACAAATGATAAATTCATTATATCCATAAGCCGAATATATCTTCATAATATGCCACAAAATCGGCATATCACCTATTTCAATCATGGGTTTAGGTCTGATATAAGATTCCTCGCTGATCCTGGTTCCCTTACCACCTGCCAATATTACCACTTTCATGCACAATGCTCCTCTAATGTTTCTCAACAAATTCTTTTATACTGCTTATCATATAATCCAACTTAGCCTGATTCATTCCGGGATAAACACCTATCCACAAAGAATTATTCATAATAATATCTGTATTGGTAAGGTCACCCACCACACGATATCCTTCCCCCGCTGCTCGCATCTCGTCAAAACATGGATGCTTAATATAATTCCCGGAGAAGAGATTTCTGGTCTGGATATTCCTACTTTCCAAAAACTGCGCCAGATCATCACGGGAAAAGCCCGCATCTTTACGCACCGTCATCAGAAATCCAAACCAACTCGGTTCGGACCCGGAAGTTTTCTCCGGCATAATAATTTTGTCAGACAGCACATCCAGATTTTCCCTCAGATATGCCCAGTTACGTTTTCTTGCCTCAACAAATTCCGGTAATTTTTTTAGCTGGGCACATCCTACTGATGCTTGCATATCCGTAGATTTCAAATTATAACCAAAGTGCGAATAGACATATTTATGGTCATAACCCTTGGGAAGCTCTCCAAACTGTTGACTGTATCTATGTTTACAGGTATCATCCACTCCGGAGGCACACCAACAGTCACGCCCCCAATCCCTATAGGAATTTACAAGACGATATAACTGTGTATTATTAGTGCAGACGGCACCGCCTTCACCTAAAGTGATATGATGGGGCGGATAAAAACTATATGTAGATAAATCTCCGATTGTCCCTGTCTTTCTCCACTCTCCGTTATAGAAATACTCTGAACCCAATGCATCGCAATTATCTTCTATCAGCCAGAGCTCATACTTATCACAAAAATCTTTTACTTTTTGAATATCAAAAGGATTGCCTAGTGTGTGTGCGAGAAATACGGCCTTCGTCTTATCGCTTCTGGCTTCCTCTAGCTTACTGACATCTATGTTATAGTCCGGAATCGTTACATCGAGAAATACCGGGATTGCCCCATACTGCACGATCGGCGTAACCGTTGTCGGAAATGCTGCCGCAACTGCAATGACTTCATCACCTTTATTAATTCTTCTCTCTCCCAACTTAGGGGATGTCAATGCCATAAATGCACATAAGTTTGCAGACGAACCCGAATTAACCAGAGAACAATGCTTCACGTTCAAATAATCTGCCAATCCGGTCTCAAATTCTTCTACATAATGACCGGATGTTAACCAAAATTCCAATGCGGCATCTACCAGATTAACCATTTCGTCGGCATCATAGACTCGTCCCGAGTACTGAATGCGCTCTCCCGGTGTATAATTTGACTCATCTTTTGCATGCTCTTCATTATAATATTTCCTTACTAAATCTTGGATTTGCTGTTTGATTTGTTCCTTACTCATCTTGCCTCCACTAACAGTTGTCAGTATAAAATACTGTCATTGTTGTCAGATAAAATTTCCATTTCCTTGTATTTTCCGCCATTCCAGGCACAGGCACACAATGCACCACCGGATTTGCCCGCTATCAAGCAATCACATAATGATAATCCATATATCTCCTCTACATACTCAATCATAGTGTTTTTGTCACTGGTATCAATTATTTGTGCCTGTTCATCATCACTTTTTATCCATTCAACAAATTCTCTCCTTTTATTTGTCCTATAATATTGGTCTTCTACCAATCTTCTGATTTCATGAAATTGTTCATATAATACACGCCTTCTGTCGGTGTAAAGAAGCGCATCTCCGAATTCCTCCTTGAGCTTTATAATACTGTCTTCAAAATAGGTAGTCACAAAAACATGGGTGCATTCCCAACGAGTCTTGTATTCCTTTATTACCCGAATCATTTCATCTAACGTTAAATGATGGGGGTGTTGTTTGAGTTCCTCCATTTTCTCTTTTTCCGCATCTATAGAAAACTCTTCTCTTAGCGCCACTCCAAGGATTTTCATGTCAGGACTAAATAACTTTGAAAAGAATGCCTCATATCTCGCAGCCACATCATCATGAAGTCTCCACCATTTATTACTCAACATATTTAAATTTCTATAATATTCTCTCCAATTTTCCTCAGCAAATATTACTCGACCATCTTTTGATCCAAGTTCTCTTTTCGTTAACTTATCCGCATATCGACCTCCGATAGCTCCAACGAAAACATACATATTGTTGCCTTGTTCTACAATTTCTTGGAGAGACGCATTTGGCTTGAATACATATTCCCATCCGTTATCTCTGCCAATCACATCCTCCGCATAATAATAATCCCACTCATAATCTATAACAGGAATCATCTGATTACGGACAGCCCATTCGCATTGTAGCAAGCTATGTTTCATTACTGCTCCAATACCATAGAACTTAGGATACCGCAAAATGCAATACCGTTTCTTGCTTTTCTTTTTAGACAGAAAATATCCATATTGATGAGTGTTTTCAGAATATGCCGGATTATGTTTAACGTACTGCACCCACAAATTTATTGCCCACATTTCCGGTAAAATACTTTGTAACATATTATAAATTAATTGCTTTATATTCTTCATGTTCTTCCTTTCTCGTTGTATACATACGAGATTTAATAGTATCTATAAGTGCATATAAATCTATAATCTATCCCTCAAGATAATGAATAGCATCAACCAGTTTCTTCCGATTAATGATTGTGTTATAATCACTTTTCCATATTTCATAGGACTTCTTGGCCATCTTTTCCTTTTCGTTATCTTCCATATAATAAAATTGCTTAATTGTTTCTGAAATAACCTCCGGGGAAGGGTTGGACGGCAACAGCAAACCATTGCCTTGAATCATTTCGGTAATACCTCCCACCGCAGTTCCGATAATCGGAATTCCATGCGACATTGCCTCTTGAATAGCTACAGGGCAACCTCCTTCTAAAGCCGATGTTATAATAAATGCATCTATTCCTTCTTCCTCATAAACTCTTTGAATCTGACTGCTATTTAAATATCCTTTAAATTCATAAGTAATATTATCTTTGCTTCTTAGTTCAACATTCGCATATGACTTAAGCTGTTCCAGGCTTTCACCCCCTCCGATATGAATCCAGTGAACAGATTCATCCTGTAAAAGAGCTAAGGCTTGAATAATTAATTCAATACGTTTCCTCGGAATGGCAAAAGAACAACTGAGCAAGCAAAGTCCTTCTATGGATCTATGTGTTATTTCTGCCTCAGGCACTCCCAGCTTACAAACAATATACTTTTTATCCTCTTTATTATCTGCAAAGTGCTCTAAATAATAACCTTTCGCATAGTTAGCGGCAAAGATTACACCATCAAGTTTCTTATCCATTATTCGCTTAAATGGCTGCCTGATTCCTTTATACTGTTCAGCGTATAAATCAAAACCATGTGTTCTGGTAACTAACTTCATATTAGGAAATAACTTTCTATTCCTTGTCATGCTATAAGTATAATAGAAATACCAATAACTATAATATATAGCTTCTTCGTCCTTGGGCAACAAACTCAAATTATCCATCATGCGAAAATTTTCCATGGCTAAACCATAGAAGCCGATCGACTGATATAATCTTTGCAGAATATTTTCCCTACTCTTCAATATTTCCTTTGTTTCTTTTAACCCATCTCTATCAAAGAAAAATCTAATAAGATACTTAATCTGCCGATACCACGGCAATTTGATATCTAAATTTACTACTTTTACTTCCGGCGGTAAAACGGATATATTCTCTACGTCATTGACTACCGTTTCCGATGCATGAGAGATGATTGTTACATCATAGTACTTGAGCAATTCCGGAAGCTCAGGTAATATGAAAGTTTTCTCTCCGGTTCCATAAGGAAAGTTTTCTGTTGATAAAAATAGTTTTTTCATTAATACCTCTAATATGTGTCAAACTAAGCTAACTATGAATTTTCTTCACAGTAGCACAAACATACTCAACATCCCTATCCTCCATATACGGATGCATCGGCAACGACAACACTTCTCTACACAACTCAATTGTATTATCAAGGCTGCAATATATTCTCTGCTGCTCCTTAAATGCCAACTGCTCATGCAATGGCTTAGAATAGTATATCATACTTGGGATACTATTTTCTGCAAGAACATCTTTTAATCTATCTCTGTTGCTTGCAACTCTAACAGTATATTGTGCCCAACTGGAAACAAATCCTTCCCTCACTTTTGGCACCTCTACAATATCTGACAAATATTCTGAATACTGCTCTGCCACTCGATTGACAGCATTTATTTCCATATTTACAAAGATATCAAACTTAGCCAAAAGTACTGCTGCCTGTAAGGTATCTAATCTTGAATTCAATCCAATCCGCACATTATCATATTTATCTTCCCCTTTGCCATGCACCTTATAGGACTCTATCAGCTTCGCCCATTCGTCATTATCCGTGAATATAGCACCACCATCTCCATAGCATCCCAATGGTTTTGCAGGGAAAAAAGAAGTTGTTGCAATATCTCCAAAGCTGCACGCCATTTTCTCTCCGATTCTGCCACCGAATCCTTGAGCTCCATCTTCCAATAGTAGTATGTTATATTTTTCTGTTATCGCTCTGATAGCAGGGAAGTCTGCAGGCTGCCCAAATAAATCCACAGCAATGACTACCTTGGGAGTCAACTTTCCTTCCTTAATAACCTCTTGAATTGCCGCTTCCAAAGATTGTGGAGAAATGTTAAATGTATCCTTCTCAACATCCACAAAAACAGGGGTGGCTTTCACCCATGGCACTACTTCTGCTGTAGAAAAGAATGTAAAATCAGGGACAAAGACAGCATCGCCTTCTGTGATTCCCCAAGCCATCAACGCTAACTGTAATGCATCGGTACCGTTGGCGCAGGTAATGCAATGCTTAACTCCTACATAATCAGCCAATTTTTCTTCTAACTGTTTAACAGGCTGTCCGCCTATAAACCGGCTGCTAAGCAGGACACTTTGTATGGCTGAGTCAATTTCAGCTTTATTCCTTAAATACTGGGTATTTAGATCTCTAAACTCCATTAATTAGACGTATCCCTTCATTTTCTGTCAGCACATATTTTTTCCCACAATCAGGGCAGCATAATTCCTCATCCAAGACCTGTCCACACTCACACACCCAACCAATACGCCTGGCCGGTACACCTGCCATTAATGCATGATTCTGAACGTCCGTTGTCACTACTGCGCCTGCCGCAATCGTGCAATATTTACCAAGCTCATGATTACACACTATTGTTGCGTTAGCACCAATGGTAGCCCCGGAACGAACCAAAGTACGTTTGTAGCCTGCACTTCCTTTGGGATATTCTGCTCGTGGAGTCAAATCATTAGTAAAGACCATGGACGGTCCACAGAACACACCATCCTCCAACTCGACTCCTTCATATACAGAAACATTATTCTGAATCTTACACCCATCACCGATTTTTACTCGGCTAGATATATTTACATTCTGTCCCAAGGTGCAGTTTTTTCCAATCCAAGCACCACTTTGAATATGACAAAAATGCCAGATCTTGGTTCCCTCTCCAATCTGCACATCCTCATCTATATAGCTGCTTTCATGTACGTAATAATCCA
>JAFLTH010000138.1 GCA_022510525.1 Lachnospiraceae bacterium
AGAAGCCAAGTTTCCTGAAAAATCTTTCTATTATTGATAATATTGTGTATCCTGCCTTTCAATTGGGAGAAATAAACCGGTCTGAAATTGTCAAAGAGGCTATGGCCCTTATGGAAGAGCTGGGGATTTCATCTGTTGCGGAACATGACATTTATAAAGTTTCGGGCGGACAGCTTCAGCGGGCAGCAATCTGCAGAGCTATGATAAATCACCCTGATATCCTATTTGGTGATGAGCTTACGGGAGCGCTTAATTCATCAACCACAAAAGAAGTTTCAGGTATTATTGATAATATAAATAAAAGAGGGACAACCGTTTTAATAGTTACACATGATGCAAATGTAGCCGTACATGCAGATAAGGTAATTTATTTAGAGGACGGTAAGATAATGGACACATTAAACCTTGGCAAGTATGACGAGGGTAACGCCGGGGCACGTGATGCGGAGATGAAAAACTGGCTTAAAAAGATGGGATTTTAATTTACACATTTTTCCCCTGCAGCATAACCGTAAGATAGAACACATTATCACGGACTTCATGCGACATAGTTCCATAATATCTATCTACAACGTTTCGCATATTTTTAAGCCCTATTCCGTGCAGCCACTCATCTTCCTTGGTGGTCTTAAGTTCTCTATCCTGTGAATAGATGACAGCCTCACCGTTACAACTGTTTTCAACCCTAAGAAAAAACATCCTGCCCTTGATATAACTGTGTATCCTTATGTTAGACTTTATCCTGCCGTCACATTTTTTACAGGCTTCGATGGCGTTGTCCAAAGCATTGTTCAATAGAATCCCCAGGTCAAACGCCTCAATTCCAAGTTCCTCCGGATAGATAAAATCACAGTCAAATCCTATATCATCCTTTTCGCACTCCCGATACTTTCTATTCGTAATAACGTCAGTCACCGGGTTGCCTGTACTATAACGGATTGTCATACCATCAAGTGCGGCCTTCATATGGTACAAATACTTTTTTGCCTCTTCTCTTGCCGAATCATTCGCTTCGGTTGAATCATTTGCTTCGGTCGAATCCTCCAACTCACTCTGCTGCATCTCCAATCCAAGCAACTGCTCCATATCCGCGATATAGTTTCCCATATCATGGCGGACTGCGCGTATTCCGTCATAAAGCCTCTCCATCTCTTGTACATGCCCGGTCATATCGGTAAGCTGCTGCTTATAAAAAAGCAGGCTGCTTTTTTCCTCCTGCGCAAGCATAAGTTCCTCATAAACCTTAGTGCTGTAAACAATCGAAAGGACACATAAGAAAGCCATAACAGGCACAATCACGTACATCCCCTTATACTTATCGTATAAAAAGTCAATCTGCATTCCGTTTCTGTTATAGAATATACATCTTAATGTAATACCGAAGGCCATACCTACCGCCGGTGAGATCATCAGAAATAATATTCCCTGTCTGCTTACATCCTGCATTTCTTTTCTATATTTACGGATTGCACGTATCGTGACAAAGGATATGGCGGTATAAAGCAAAACCAGTAACGTTAAACCGACATTTTCTACTTGGTTTATCAGAAATGTAAATTTATCAATATCTATTTTTCCTTCCAACATCCACTCTGACAGTCCGTTTATATATGCATTGATACCCAGACTCCAGAAACAGTGCACACCAAACCTTGACAGCTCTATAATGGTTTCAAACAACAGTACAAGATAAAACTTGAGCAGTCTGCTGCCCTCATAGAATACTTCCATAAGCAAAAAGCAATAAATCATCATAAGAGCTACTTTAACTATACCGATACTGCTCCTCTCTATGTCTTTTTCATTTCCATACAAAATGCTCCTAAGCCATTCTGAATTACTAAGCCATAATCCCCATACGACAAAAAGCAGGAAAAATATATATTTTCCCTGCCTTGTATATTTACTTTTTAAAACTATTGCATCGTTGCATAAGTATAGTATAAGTGCACCCCTTATGCAAGATTCCAACACATCAATCAAATATGACATAAGCAACCAACCCTTGATAATCACAGAAAGTCAACGGATATAACCTTGTCCGATTTCATCAAAATATCATATATCTCCGTTTGCTCCATGGCTCTTTTCGTATAAAGTACCAAATGCACGGAGATTCCTACTTCCCCATCATCCGGCCGGCCCATATCTATCGAATCTATTGAAATACCGGCTTCCTTCAAATCCTGAATAACCATATGCAGATGACGGCTTTTTTCCAGATCTATAAAAACATTACAATAACGGGAATGTCTTGTAGCAAATCGCTCCACATAGGGAAGTACATGCAGTGAAAGCAGCATCATAACCGTAATCAGTATGCCCCCTTCGATAAATCCGATTCCTACAGCCAGTCCGACACAGGCGCTGGCCCAAAGTGTAGCAGCCGTCGTCAATCCCCTGACTCTATGCTTGGATATGATAATCGTTCCTACACCGATAAAACCCACTCCGCTGATTACCTGAGCCGCCATACGGGTCATATTAGCCAATCCGGCAAAGTTAATCTGTATGTACTGTTCGGTTAACATAACAAGTGTGGCACCAAGACATACCACCGTGATAGTTTTGGTACCCGCTCCACGATGCTTCATTCCGCGGTCCAGACCGATAACACCGCCCAGAATCGTGGCCACGATAACACGAATCAATATGTTTCGCATATTCCATGCCGCAAAGTTTCCTATAATCATATGCCTTCTCCTACTTCCGGTTATTAAATATCAAAATATCCTGTTAATATCAAATATATTTAGTATTAATAAATACTCATATCTTAAGATTAACTTTCTCACCGGTTAAAATCAAGTAAAAAGTAAACTTATTTTGATATCAACTGCATTTCATTTCCAAAAGTAAAAATCGGCAAAAACCAATTTTCTGCCGATTTTAATCAGAATTAGCATATATGCTTCATACCGGCTCCTGCAAAAATCTGCAGTATGCCTGCACAAATTCCGGGTATTTACGTTTAGCAAGGTAAATCACTTCACTATTGCTGAGGGTAATACTTGTGCTGTCATATCCTCTGACTTCCGCAAGCGATACCAGATAACTTCTGTGGCAGCGGTAAAAACCGTCCCCAAGCCTCTGTTCCAGTTCTTCCATTTTATCATAAAATTCCAGATTTTCATTTTTCATATGCAGAACAACTTTTCTTCCGTTACTTTCGGCATATAAAACATCTTCAATATTTATTTTCCTGCATCCGCCGGAGACCTTTATCAGCATATACTTTTTTCTTGCCCTGGTCTTTTCAGCTTCGGCGACCGCCCGCTCCATAACCTCTAACAATTTTTTCTTTTCTATGGGTTTTAAAAGATAGTGAAAAGCACCTACGTCAAATGCACTGAAAACCTGCTCTTTGACGCCTGTCACGAATATAAGGAGCATATCGGAAAGCTCACGCAGCTTTCTGGCTGTCTCCATGCCGTCCATTCCCTCCATCGCAATATCCAAAAGAACAATATCCGGCATATATCCGTTATTAACCTCATACAGCAATTCTTTTCCCGAAGAAAACTCACTTACTGCCGCTTGTTTGAAAGCGTTTTTTATTATACTGCCTATTCCTTCTCTGATTCGGCTTTCATCATCACAGATTGCAATATTCATTCCAGTTTGTTAAATTTTTAACAATCCTTCCTGCCCCTCCCTGGTCGAATAGCTAAAAATCCATTTTCAGTTATCTATATATTTATCGGGTATTCTACAATGTTTTCTTAATATGCACGTAACGAAACGTACTGTTTTTGTAACGAATGTCAAATTCTAATAACTTTTCCACATGAGCTGAACCGTAAACTAATATTCTTAAATTCAGATTACATTTCAGGTTATGCATTACAATTTCTTACGGCAAAAAATACCGACAGCTTATAAAATATCAGAAAGAACACAAAAATTATTCCTACGCTTACCAGATTAATAATCTTCAAATCCGTAGACATCATTTTCTCAAGGGAATGAACCGAAAAATATGACGATATCACCATCAATACAAAAGGCATGGCATAGGCAACCTGCAGTTCCTTTGAAATCGCTCTTTTAAGTGTTTTTCCGGCCACACCGATTTTCTTTAATACGCTATAACGCTCCTTTTCCTCAAACGAATCATTGTAAAGCTTCATAAACAGTATGCATCCACTCGCCACAACAAATACCAGAAACATAAATATACATAATGAATACTCAACCTTGATCCACATTATATCATCACTGTCCGGGTCGATTGCCACCCTGCCCGTATAAATATCATCATTGTTGATCATTATGGTATCGAGTTCATCCATAGAGGCAGCATAGTTATATATATCTTTTATTCTATAATTGTAAATATAAATCTGCTCATTATATGAATCATTCTGCTCATCAGACTTTAAGTCCCGCTCATAACCTGCAATAAGTTCATCGGAAACTAAACTTCTCTCATAGTTCGTAATCAACTTATCATAAGTATTATCGCTCACTATATAATAACTCTGCCCCTCCTGCAAATAACCCATATAAGGAACCTTGGTTTCATCAATCTGATGGTAGCTCTCTCCGTCAATTTTAACTATTATGTTATCACGTTTAGTTATGAACGATAATAAGTATATATGATTTGCACAAATTACTTCATCATCCTCAAGCTTCTCATACGGGAACTCCAAACCCGCATCCTCCGCCATCTTTTTTACATCGGAAAAAGGAAGAATACCATACGGAAAATTATGCGAAAAATGACTTCCATCCATTATAAAAAATCCTGCCTGTGAGGAATAATCAATATCGTTGTCTTTCTCTATTAACTCCGCGATTTCCTCACCTAAGTCAGAACGGTTGCTGAGAATCTGAAAAGTATAAGTATTCCTGAAATGTACTATACTGTCATATCTGTCCTTCTGGGCAAAGGATGCCGCAAGTGCAGTAACGGAACAAGTCAATAGTACGCATGTCATGGCATACGTTCTATAGTTCTTTTTCATACGAAAAATCACATTATTTATCCAAAGATTTCTCTCCCTGTTATACAAAAACTTCTTATTCTCAGCCAGTTTCTGAAACAGAATAGGCAGAAAACCGCCAAAAATCAGATATGTTCCGACAATAACAAAAACAGTGGCACTAAACAGATTTCCCATGATATTTAGCCCGCTTTCCTTTGTAGCCAGATAATAGCCGTTAAAAAGGACCGTAATCCCAAACACAGCCTTTGCAATTAAAGTCCACCTGCTTGCCCGCACATATTCATTTTGTCTTACTGCGGAAATCATCTCAAGAACGCTGCTTTTTACAATATTCACATACCCTTTTATAACAAAAATAAGATAAATCACAGCATATACAATCGCAGTCAACCAAACCGGTTCCCACATAAAACTAAATGATATATCTATGCTTATATCTGATATTGCAAGCAATATCACCTGAAAAAGCCAGGTTGACATAACACCGCAGACTATTCCCAGAATCAATGCCACAACTCCTATAAGTACTGTCTCCATCGTATAAATTTTAGCGATTTTTCGATTAGTAAGACCCATAAAAACGAATATGCCTATTTCCTTTTTCCTCTTGGTCAAAAACACATTGGTTGCATACCAGATGAAAAAGAACATAAAGCAGATGAGCACAAACGAAACAACCTGTATGATTATATCGATGTAATTCTTATTCTTCTCCCCCAGTGCCTTAAACGTCTCCGTATAAGTCAGATTCACAAAATTATACAATATCATAATTGTAAAACTGAGTGAGAGAATCATAGAAAAATAATTCTGAAAACTTTTCTTAAAATTATTAAATGCAATCTTCAAACTTCCCATTACAAACCTACCCCCACTTCATCTCCAAGCTCCCCTCCCACGGCAGCCTGAATTTCGATTATATAGTCATAAAATTCCTTCCTGCGTCCGTTTCTTTGCAGCTTGTACTTGATTGCGCCGTCACTTAGTATATAAACATTCTTTGCATAAGAAGCACAGAAAGCATCATGCGTCACCATAAGAATTGCCGCCTGATTTCTTTCATTGACTCCCTTAAAACATTCCAATAAATCCTTACCCGATTTGGAATCCAGGGCACCCGTAGGCTCGTCCGCAAAAAGGATTTCAGGCTCGGTTATCAGTGCGCGGCATACCGCTCCACGCTGCTTCTGCCCTCCCGATAACTGATAGGGATACTTATTAAGATGCTCCGTAAGCCCAAACATTTCCCCAAGCTCCTTACTCTTCTCCACACAGCGCTTACCACCAACTCCATTCAGCGATAACGGCAGCGCGATATTATCCTGTAGCGTCATTGTATCAAGCAGGTTATAATCCTGAAACACAAAACCTATCTTATCCCGACGAATCTCAGACAGCTCATTATTGGATATTTTGCTTATATCTTTTCCGTCCAGCAGCACCCTCCCCTGTGTAGGCTTGTCTATTGATGAAAGTATATTTAACAATGTAGTCTTACCTGAGCCGCTCGGTCCCATAATTGCAATAAAATCGTTTGAATATATGGTCATATCTATTCCCTTTAATACGTTGGTAAGAAAACCTTTCTGACCGTAATCTTTTTTCAAGTCTTTGATTTCCACTATCTTTTTTTCACTCATTAAGTCTCTTCCTCCTAAGTTAATAATTAATTCCTTTTCTAATATAACGGGTTTAAGTTTTTTATTTCTTCATGAAAATGAAAAGAAATGTTTAAGATTTTCTTAACAATTCTTAATTGCAAATTTTTATAATAAAAATTGAAATTTGTGGGGGACGGATGGAGAGGCGTCGGAGTCGGGGCGGGGCATA
>JAFLTH010000139.1 GCA_022510525.1 Lachnospiraceae bacterium
GAAACGGAAGATAATATAGTCAGAATAGCGCAAATTTCAAGAGCAGCAGGAGTTTATCTTGTAATTGCGACTCAGAGACCATCTACGGATGTTATTACCGGTTTGATAAAGGCTAATATACCAAGCAGAGTGTCATTTGATGTCTTTTCTGCTATAGATTCAAGAGTAATTCTTGACGAAAAGGGAGCGGAAAAATTATCCGGTAACGGAGAAATGCTTTTTAAACCACTAGGATATCCACGCCCGGTAAAAGTGCAGGGTGCTTATATATCAGATAAGGAAATAGATTGTGTCATAGATTTTTGTAGACATCAAATGATAGGAAATATGTATACAAATGAAGTTGAAGAGAGAATTAAAAATGTAAGGAACAATACCGGTGTTGATAAGAATAATTTGGATCAATATTTTGCCGAAGCAGGAAGGCTTGTCATTGAAAAAGATAAGGCTTCTATTGGTATGTTACAGAGAGTCTTTAAAATCGGTTTTAACCGCGCGGCAAGAATCATGGATGAGTTGTGCGAGATGAATGTTGTTGGAGAAGAGGAAGGAACGAGACCTAGAAAGATACTGATGAATATAAATCAATTTGAAGAATTATTAAAAAATCTTTATCGTGAATAAACGTGTTATCAAATTGATATTCCAACCAGGGGTAGTGTGCATATGTGAAGGATATCATATTTCATATAGACATTAATTCAGCATTCTTATCATTGGAGTCTATTATTGTATTGTCCATAAAGGCGGCAAGCAGGCAGATATATGGCTATATGTCATGCGATGATAGTGGCATATGTAGCTTATATACCAAAGGATGCAGAGAAACCGACAGATAAAAAGTGTAAAAAATTCAAATCTACACAATAGATACAAATTACCCTGCTACAATTTCTCGTATGAGGAGGTGTGCTATGAGTAAAATCTTAATTGTTGAGGACGATTTATCTATACAGGCATTGCTGCACGACTTTATACAGAACGCAGGATATGATGTTGTATTAGCTTCTGACGGTGTAGAAGCTCTTACAAAGTATTCTGAACAGACCTTTGATTTGGTGTTGCTTGATATTATGCTTCCGAAGATTGATGGTTACGGAGTATGTGAAGTGATTCGGCAAAAATCCGATGTTCCCATTATCATGCTGACAGCATTGGACGGAGAACAAAACCAAATTAGGGGGCTGGATTTACAGGCAGATGACTATATCATCAAACCATTCTCTATGCCTGTTCTGATTCGAAAAATATCTGCTGTACTGCGCCGTTCTTCAACATCTGAGCATGCTCCGCAAACAATAAACTATAAGAAGTTGACTTTGGATTTAGATGGATACAAAGTCTATGTAAGTGGAGAAAGTATCGACCTTACACCACGTGAGTTTGAGATTCTGCGAGAACTACTGACGCATAAGGGCAAGATTTTGACTCGCAAAAATCTGCTTCAAATGCTATGGAAATATGAGTTTTTCGGAGATGAGAGAATTATTGATACGCATATTAAAAATCTGCGAAAAAAGCTTAACAGCGCAGATTATATTGAAACTATTAGAGGGGTGGGATATAGAATTGATAAAGAAAATTAGAAGCAGGTTGTCCATCAAAGTATTTATTCTTACAGCTTTTCTTTTGACAGCTTGTTGCGGGATTACCTATTTTTGTATTGCCCGTTTTGCCCCCTATGTTTATACACATACGCTTGAAGAATCGGAAGAATTCTTAAGTGAACTACAATATGTGTTACCCGATTTGTCTCCGGATGAAATCCCCTATTTTATTCAAGATTGGAGTAACTTTCTTTCTGATTATACCGAGGACGAGTTTGCCTGTCATATCTTCCAAAGCTCAGGAGAAGAATTGAACTTGCCTGATCTGAAAATCAACACTGGCAAACGGATAGAAGATTACGAAAATCTAGAAAAAACTACACCGTTTGAGTTTTACTATGATGATGAAATCGAACCATACATCGTGTTCATCGCGCCTAACACAGATAAGGAAAGTCAAGTGGTCGAGGCACTTCAAAAATCACTTCCCATTTTAAGCATAATTGTTGTTTCCATATCTTTGTTTGTGGCTTTCTTCTATGCTTGGTACATGACAAAACCTATCAAAGAGGTCAGTGCCATATCAAGGAAAATGGCAAACATGGATTTTGACAGTCCATGTCCTGTTAGACGCACAGATGAGATCGGTGTTTTGTCTGTAAGTCTAAATGAATTGTCGCAGAGACTCTCAGCCACTCTTTCGGAGCTTCAAGAGGCAAATCGAAAACTGCAAGCGGATATTGATATGGAGCGTCGACTGGAACGCCAGCGTGTAGAGTTTTTTTCTGCGGCTTCTCATGAGCTGAAAACGCCCATCACCATCATTAAAGGGCAACTGCAGGGAATGTTATGCCAAGTCGGAAGATACATAGACCGCGAAACCTATCTGGCACAGTCTTTGGAGGTCACGAACAAGCTGGAAGAAATGGTGCAGGATCTTTTGACAATATCCCGTCTGGATACGCCAGGCTATGTCTGCAATAAAGAGCAGTTTGAATTCTCTGCACTGATTGATGGCTCTCTGCAAGCACATGAAGATTTATTTATGCAAAAAGAGCTGTCTGTTGATAAAGTCATATTACCTGACAAAGTATATTTATGGGGTGATGTCCAGCTTTTCCAAAAGGTAATTAACAATCTTCTTGGCAACGCGATTGCTTATTCACCTGTCGGAAGTCAGATATTTCTAAAGCTGTGGCAAGTGGATGAAAAGGCAATCCTAACGCTGGAAAATACGGGCGTCCATATCCCTGATGAAGATATTTCAAAGCTGTTTGAGGCATTTTACCGTGTTGACCAATCACGGAACAGGCAAACCGGCGGCAGCGGCTTGGGACTGTATATTGTTAAGACTATTCTTGATCTGCATGATGCGGAAATCAAAATAGAAAACTCTGAGCGGGGTGTTATCGTAACAATACATTTTTAAACTTCATATAAAACACACATTCAATCCAAAACCAATTCAAATGGCAACGGTATTCTTATTCTGTACTCCAAAAAGGAGTACAGAAAGGAGTCCCTTAACAATGAAGAAAGGATTAGTGATTATAATTGCCCATTTACTGTGCTTTTCCATGTTGACAGGCTGTTCCGGCACAGAGGGAGACGAGCAGAATATTGAGCCGAGTAGCACACTGGACGAAAACGCCTTGGCTTTCTATGCAAAACTCATTTCCTTTAAGGCAGATGATTACGCACAGCAAAGCGTTCAGGATTTTAATGTCCGTCTGTTACCGGAATACGCGGAATTACTTGAAGCGAATGCGGCTGTCATGGCGGCCGGTCTATCTGACGAGGATGAAAACTATGACTTCATAGCTGTGACTCTTCGTGCTTCGCTCGGCGAATTGTATGCAGAAAAGATGGATGAAAAAGCGTTCTTTTCCGGTCATGCGGATAAGGGACGTCTAAGCGAACCACTGAACAAAACGGAAGAAACCATCTTTGAGGCAGCAGGACCAAGCAATGACTTCTGGCTTAGCGCCGAATATTATCTGGAATATGAGATTCTTTCCCCAAACACATTGACAATCGCAGAACGGGACAATACTTTTCATATCTTTGAAAACGAACTTCAAGTTTATGTTGATGGTTTGATAGAAACGGAGCTTGATAATACAATTACGAAAGAATTGAATGATCGCGCTGCTGCAATTTTACAGGAGATTACCCCTGACGGTATGACGATATCCTGCGAGATAAAAGTTTCTTCTGGCAACGAGGAGCTGTTGCTCGATGCTTACTTCAGCGATGAAGAATATCAAAAGCTGCGTGCTCTGCAATTTGATGGTTATGAAGACATGCGGGTTTCCGAGTTTCAAAACAAGGTTTGGACATTGACAGATACTGATGAATACAGGGATTTATTAGATCGCTTTTCAACAAGCAGGACATTCTATGGAAAGAAAGACTATGATGAAACATCATATTTCTACTTTTATGTTTTACAGCCACTTATTGCGGAAAGATGGGAACTTTGGGCATTCAGTGACACGATAACACCGGATGACCCTGCACTTTCCTATCGGACATTTTTGGAATATGTCCTCACCCTTAATATTACAAATGCTGACATACTTACAGTGCGGGAATACAACAGTACCCGACTGGTAACAATCCAAGCTTTACAGGATTTTATAAACAGTAAGACTGAAGAAGAGCTGCGGAATTGTTCTGTAATGGAAAAGGCCATAGGCAATGAAATAGAAAAAATCCGGCAACGGCTGAGTATCGATGCGATACAGATAGATGTTGAATACTCCTTTATGCCATTAGATTGGTATTACGAAAATGTAAGCGACGGTTCTGTTGAAAGAAAGCAGGAAATCCGTCAAACCAGCTATGGGACAAAAGAAGATTACGCTTCTCTGCTGGCATTAAAGACACCGGATTATGAAAATATGTCAGTGGCAGACTTTGATCTGAAATTGCTGGACTGGGCCAATGAGGTTTACGAAAGAATGGGGCGTATAGATGCCGATTATGCTTGGAATGATTATCGGGTAAAGCTTAGTGACGATGAACTGTCTTTTGTGCGTCTAACAATCTGTTTGTCTGGACAGGAAAACGGAAAGTATGTGCAAAGCCAGTACACGGGCAAGCCGGAAAAAGATCCTGTATACGACGAATACCTTTCGCAGAGGATTGCTGATGGGGAAAAGCATCTTACTGCGTGGTGTGACTTATATTATCAATTCACGTACCATATAGCTGACAAAAAAGCTATGACCGTTGGAGAGCGTGACGATTGTGTTGGAGGTATGATCCACGCCATGCAAGAGTTCTGGAACGAAACCACGATGGATGATATTTTGAAAATGTCAAAACGAGATATTGTTTTGCAACTCACTTCTTTAGCGGCCGAATACAGCAATGATAAAATTGCGATTACAATTACATCTGACAGGGTGTACTTTGAGAAAACAGATGAAAAAGCAGCAGCGTTTGCTATGTTCATACAGGCTAATAATAACTTATCTTTAGAAGAAAAAGACCGTATGCTTGATGCGCAAAATGCAGCAATTTTGTCAGAGTTAACAATAGGTTCCTACGTTAATCCGCAAGATGGTAGGACCTATTATAGCTTTGATGGTGGAAAAACTTCTGAACCATTGACTGATGAGGAGTTCGAGCAACGATTCCCCACTCCCGATGTGGAATGGTGGACTTATGATGAATACAAGGCATGGCTTGAAGACCAAAAAGTACAGTTGCCGGACATGATTGGTGAAACGGGTCGAACCAGCAGTCAGGGTGAATTTGTCTGGACACAGGAAAAGGTAGACGAAACTATAAAGATGTACGAGGATATTCTTGAGGAAATTAGAAATGGTGTCCTTTATTCGAAATCGGTAGATGGAAACGAAGATGGTAGCTTTTCCATGACTATCAATTATGAGGATATAAAAATGGGAAGTTCGTCAAGGAAATTAAGCCTTACGGTAAAACTTTTAGATGGCGAAGAAGTGACATTCGGTCCGTACGCTACGGAAGATGAATTACTGGCAGAAGTCGAGCCGTTTTGTAAAGAGCAGGTTACAAACAAGAGAATGACCCAAACTGAGGCTGACGAAATTCTGGAGAGATATAGAAATGGTTCTCATTTCTAAAATCATGATATTGGGAAATCACCAGATATGAGAATGATACAGAAGATTGGCATGGAAAGGAGAAAAATGTATAGGAGTGCTATATCTGTATGGAAAAGATATGTATTGACGATCGAAGAACCGGCAAATTATTACTATATAGGTGAAAACAAGCTACGAATGACTGTAAGCGAACACTTAGAAGCGGATTTTATTATTGTGAACGGAGAGAAACCGCATATTGATTAAAAGGCAAAAGTTTGAGGGATTTTAGACAATGCGACAGTTGTATAAATAGCGGTTGAGTATGGAAAGAGACCTTAACTTGTGTTAAGATAATATCACAAGTTTGGGTTTCCTTTTTGGTTTGTCTGCAAAAAGGGCAAATGGTAAAACAGATAAATTTACCATGGATTTTACCAATTTTGCAGATGAAAACATAAGAAAATACGTGACGATTTAAGAAAAACGCTTGAAATCAAGAACAATCAAAACGGCTGTAAAGCCCGAAAATACAGGAAATAAGGGAGAATTAGCATAATGATAAAAATACTATTCGTATGTCACGGCATGTCAGTTTTACTATAAAGCAGACCTTCGCATACTGGGGCAAAGCAAGGCAAAATATAGCGGAAAGTTTTGATATTACTACGGTTTAGACTACTAAGCAGTGATGCCGGAATGAGAATAAGTGAGAAAACGAAAAAGGGGCTTGTTGTAAGCAAGCCCTTTTTCATGATTTTGCACATGCGATTACTCTTCTGAAACCGTTTCTTTTCTTTCTGTAAACGGGCATGTTTCTAAAAGAATTTCTCGGCAGTCAGAAAAACCAAGCAGATAGGCGAGCATCCCATAGCGGGATCCAAGCGCATTCTGCTCGCTGACATAACGGTCAATCAGTAGTCGGGTCTCCTTTGGTAGATTCAGCGTTTCCAGTTTGTTGGAGTAGCTGTCGGATTTCCGAATGATCTTCTGATATTCACTGTCGTTGTTTGTGATACCATTCATGATGCCGTTCATGCGGATGCCCATCAACTCTTGCAATGCAGATTCCT
>JAFLTH010000014.1 GCA_022510525.1 Lachnospiraceae bacterium
CGGAGTCAGAGTCCGTTGCCTTACCGTTTGGCGATAGCCCATCAGCGTTACAACTTGGAATTATACAGCATCTTAAATATATTTGCAAGCCCTAAATTAAATTTTCATAAATTTTTTATAGTAAAGGTAAATTCCGTCCGCCATTAAGTATATTATTGGCGGACGGAAGCTTGTATATTACTCAAACACTAAATCTCAAACATCAGCTCTCCATATGTAGGAATAGGCCAGATGTTCTTATCTACGATCATCTCAAGTTCATCTGCAGGTGTACGCAGCTCTTCCATTGCCACTCTCACACTATCCTTATAGAAGAAGGCCTGCGCTTTCACATCTTCCATTGCAGAAGCCTCTGCTTCCAGCTTTTTCAACTTGGTAAGCGCCGTCTGCATAGATGCGAGTTTTCCGCTTACTGTTTTAAGAAGCTCTGTCTGCATAGATGCATCTGCCCCTGCCTCTTTAACGGCATTGACGGTATCGGCAAGCGCCTTTGAATATTTAACAACTGCAGGAATAATCTGTTTTCCTGCCATATCAATCATTGTCAATGCTTCAATGTTAATTGTTTTGGCATACGTTTCATAGATAATTTCTTCACGGGATTCCAACTCCACTTTGGTAAAAATACCAAATTTCTCAAACAGTTTAACTGCCTTGTCGGTTGTGATTGTGCTTGCTGCCTCTATCATGGATTTGATGTTTGGAAGCCCCCTCTTCTCAGCTTCGGCAACCCACTCATCAGCATAACCGTTACCGTTAAAAATTATTCTCTGATGCTTGGTCATATATTCTTTAATAAGATCATGAATTGCCATTTCAAGGTCATCCGCTTTTTCAAGTCTGTCAGCAGCCTCACAGAATGCTTCAGCAACAATTGCATTCAATGTTGTATTCGGGCTTGCGATGGAATCGGAGGAGCCTACCATACGGAATTCAAATTTATTTCCGGTAAAAGCAAAGGGTGAAGTTCTGTTTCTGTCGGTAGCATCTTTCTGGAAATCCGGAAGAGTGGAAACACCGGTCAAAAGTATACCGCCCTCTTTAACGGATGTAGCCGAACCTGTCTCAATAAGCTGGCTTACCACATCCTCAAGCTGCTCACCAAGGAAGATTGAAATGATAGCCGGAGGTGCCTCGTTAGCTCCAAGCCTGTGGTCATTACCAACATCCGATGCCGACTGACGAAGCAAATCCGCATGGGTGTCAACGGCTTTCATAATACATGCAAGTACCAGCAGGAACTGGACATTTTCATTTGGTGTATCACCCGGGTCCAAAAGATTTACTCCGTTGTCGGTGGTAATGGACCAGTTGTTATGCTTGCCGGAACCGTTTACACCCGCATACGGTTTTTCGTGTAAAAGACATCTCATTCCATGATGCACCGCTACCCTTTTCATGGTCTCCATAACTACCTGGTTGTGATCTACGGCAATATTTGCAGTCTCATAAATCGGGGCCAGCTCATGCTGCGCGGGAGCAACCTCGTTATGCTGTGTTTTGGCTGTAACACCGAGTTTCCAGAGTTCTTCGTTTAAGTCTTTCATAAATGCGCCTACACGCTCTCTTATGACACCGAAGTAATGATCTTCCATCTCCTGACCCTTGGGTGCCGGTGCTCCAAAAAGAGTACGTCCCGCAAACATCAAGTCGGTTCTTTTCATAAATAATTTTTCATCAACAAGGAAATATTCCTGCTCGGGTCCAACGCTTGCAACAACTTTGGTTGCACCTGTGTTGCCAAACAGACGCACAATCCTGAGTGCCTGCTGGCTCAGCGCTTCCATTGAACGCAGCAGCGGTGTCTTCTTATCCAGTGCTTCACCCGTGTATGAACAAAATGCTGTAGGAATACAAAGTATCGTACCGCAGCCGGATTCTTTTAGGAATGCCGGAGAAGTAATATCCCATGCAGTATATCCTCTTGCCTCAAAGGTAGCACGAAGACCTCCCGAAGGGAACGATGAAGCATCAGGCTCACCTTTGATCAATTCTTTTCCGGAGAATTCAGTCAGCATCTTGCCTGACTCATCCGGATGTGCAACGAAAGAATCATGCTTCTCTGCCGTAATTCCTGTAAGCGGCTGGAACCAGTGTGTAAAATGTGTTGCTCCATGCTCTACGGCCCAGTCTTTCATCGCCTTAGCGACTACATTTGCGGCATCCATAGAAAGCTCGCCGCCCTGATCCATGACCTTTACCACTTCCTTGTAAGTGTTTTTGGGCAGACGCTCTTTCATCTTATCAAGCGTGAACAGATTCTGTCCAAAAATCTCTTCCACATTAAATACTTCGCTCATAATAAATACTCCCTTCCCTTTTTCAGGATATCCGAACAAGTCCCATATAGTAAAAAAATGCCCCAAAAAACCTTTTGGGAACATCTTCGTTCAAGATACCTTATAATCTTACAATGAAGTCTGCTGACTTCTTCTTTTATTAAAATACTATTAATTTCTAAAAATTGCAATACCTTAATTAAAATTTTTTAAAAATTTTTTACACGAAGGATATCATATTGCTCCGGAGACTGTGAGAGTTTCACGTCTATGATCTGTTTGGAATGCGGACAGCTTTCCAATTCTTTACCCGCTTCATCATACATAGCAAGCACCTTGACCGGAATATTACTTCCGTCAGGTTTCATAATTTCTATTTCATCTCCTACGCAGAATTTATTGCGCTGCTCAAATCGAGCGCATCCTGTATCATCAACCGAATCAATTATGCCCAGATAAATGTATTCGTTTATATATGTATTATTGTCGTAAATTTGTGTATTTTCATCCGGTTTGTCGTAATAAAATCCGGTGGTAAACTGCCTGTAAGTACATTTTGCTATCTCTTCCTGATACCATGACATATTAGAGCGATACTTCTCTTCGGATTCTAAGTAATCATCTATCGCCCTCCGGTAAGTGCGGGCAACGGTTGCCACATACAGCGCGGTTTTCATCCTGCCTTCTATCTTGAAACTGTCTATCCCTGCATCTATAAGATCCGGAATATGCTCTATCATACATAAATCTTTGGAATTGAAAATATAAGTTCCTCTTTCATTTTCATAGACAGGAAGATATTCTCCCGGTCTTTTTTCCTCCATCACAGCATATTTCCATCGGCAGGGATGGGTACAGGCACCCTGATTGGCATCTCTTCCCGTAAAATAACTGCTGAGCAGACACCGTCCGGAATAAGAAATACACATTGCCCCATGTATAAAACTTTCAATTTCCAGATCCTTCGGTATATTTTTTCTGATTTCTTTAATCTCACTCAGGGAAAGCTCTCTTGCAGATACAACCCTCTTAGCGCCCTGCTCGTACCAGAACTTATAAGTCATATAATTGGTATTATTGGCCTGCGTGGAAATATGGATATCAATCTCCGGGCAGATTTCCCTTGCCAGAATGAACATTCCGGGGTCGGCAATAATAAGCGCATCGGGCTTCATACTTTTCAACTCATGAAAATATTCCCGTGCGCCATCCAGATCATTATTATGAGCTAAAATATTGGCTGTCACATGGACATGCACACCGTGTTCATGGGCAAAAGCAATTCCTTCTTCCATCTCCGCTTTGGTAAAATTCTTTGCCTTAGCCCGCAGACCGAAAGCCTCTCCGCCAATATATACGGCATCCGCCCCAAATATTACCGCAGTCTTTAATACCTCCAGACTGCTTGCCGGAACCAGCAACTCAGGTTTTTTCATCTTAATCTCCATGCCTTTCTTTCACACTTAAGGTCACCCCGTCTCCTATCGGCAGTATTACCGTAGCGAGATTAGGATGATGCTTAAGCTCATACAAATAATCTCTCATACGCGTATGTATGGTGCGATTTCTTCTCGTCACCGCATAGCGCGACTGAATGATTTCTCCATCCTGTAACACATTATCCGATAAAAGTATGCCGCCTTCCGGCATCAGCCGCAGTACCTCGGGCAGAAAATTAATATACTGTCCCTTCGCCGCATCCATAAATATAAAATCATATTCCCCGTCAAGAGTTTTTAAAATTTCATCTGCATCACCTTCCAACAAAGTGATTCTGTCCTCTTTTCCGGCGCGCTTAAAATTTTCTCTTGCTATCGGAATCCTTTTTTCATACTTCTCTATGGTTGTAATCCTACATCCTTCCGGAGCATATTCACTCATAAGTAATGCGGAAAAACCAATGGCACATCCGACTTCAAGAATAGATACAGGCCTTTTCATTGCCATAAGAAATTTAATCAGGCTTTGAGTCTCGGTTCGTATTATCGGCACATTGGTTTTCTTTGCTTCTTTCTCTATTTCATCTAAAAAAGGTGTGTTGCCTGAATCAAGGGAATTGATAAATGCCACCGTACGCTCATCAACTATCATCCTCTTCCTCCGCATCCTCCGGTTCCGTTGCCATAATTTCCAGCATTTCTTCCGTACTCATGGAAGTATTCAGGTCATAGATACCCGGTACTATCTTACCATGATATTCAGAAAGAAGTTCCTGCACAATAAACAATCTGGCATCACGAATCAGCCCTTTTTCCTCCAGAGTATTTCCAATATCCTTTGCAGAATCACTCTCTCTGATAAAGATACTTATTGTCCTGCCCTCACCCACTGTCATTGGCTCTTCCGCAAATACCCGGTATCCGTAATCATATGCCTTGACCGCTGCATCATATATAAACATAATCAGAAAAACAGCAACTACAATTTTGATGACAGTTTCAAATATTGAAAATACCAACTGCTTTACATCCATCCAATTCCTCCTCCCCGAATCCTTCATTCAGGGTTTTATTCAAAATCAAGTTCCGTCATTAACCGACCGTTTATTTCCTGTATCATACGACAGAACGCCAGTTCGGCTCTTAGAAAATCATCCACCAAAGGATCCTCCCGAAATTTTTCATATTCCCTTTCAAATGCATCCAGCTTATCCAGAAGTTCATCCGCCTGCGTTCCGGATTGAAGCGCAAAGTTCTGCTGCCTGTACTCCTTTACTCTTGCAAATAACTCAGGATGTCTTTTCAGCTTTTCTTTCTGCAGATTGTACTCTATAAAAGTATTTGATTTCTTGATTTCCTCAACAAACTTCCCTGTCGCTTCCAATACAACTTGATCTATCATACCGACTTTGTTTTCTCCTTATCGTAATTAAACCTCCATAATTATAGGAAGTATCATAGGCCGCCTCTGCGTCTTCTTCCATACAAAATCGCCCAGTACATCTTTAATTGTGGATTTAAGTTTGCCCCAATCGGTCTGACCTTTGCTTAAGCAGCCTTCTACCGCCTCATCAACCAGATGTCTGGCCTCATCAAGCAGTTCGTCCGATTCTCTGACATAAACAAATCCTCTTGAAACTATATCGGGTCCTGATACAAGCTGGCTATTATATGAGTCAAGTGCCATAACCACTATTATGATTCCATCCTCAGCCAGATGCTGGCGGTCTCTCAAGACAACATTTCCAACATCACCTACTCCAAGGCCATCCACAAGAATTGCGCCTACCGGAACTTTACCTGTTACTTCGGCATGTTCTTCATTTATTTCAAGTACATCTCCCGAATGCAGTATGAAAATATCTTCTTTATCTATACCAAGCTCACGGGCGATTTTAGCCTGCGCTTTCAGATGCTTGTATTCACCATGTACCGGAATCGCATACTTGGGATGTAACAGTGTATAGAGCAGCTTAATCTCTTCCTGACAGGCATGTCCCGAAACATGAACATCCTGAAAAATCACATCCGCTCCCTGCATCAAAAGTTCATTTATAACGTTCGTAACAGCCTTCTCATTACCGGGTATCGGATTGGACGAAAAGATAACGGTATCTCCCGGTACAATCGAAATTTTTCTATGCATACCGCTTGCCATACGACTAAGCGCAGCCATACTTTCACCCTGACTTCCGGTAGTGATTATAACCGTTTTCTCATTCGGATAATTCTTAAGCAGTTCTATATCCACCAGTGTCTGGTCGGGAATATTGAGATAACCCAGTGTAGATGCCGTCTCTATTATGTTGACCATACTCCGGCCTTCCACAACTACTTTTCTTCCGAATTTGTAAGCAGAGTTAATAATCTGCTGTACCCTGTCTACATTAGATGCAAAGGTCGCAATAATGATCCTGGTATCTCTATGTTCGGAAAAAAGGCTGTCAAAAGTCTTACCCACCGTTTTCTCGGAAGGAGTAAATCCCGGCCGCTCCGCATTGGTACTGTCACACATAAGGGCAAGTACGCCTTTTTTTCCAATTTCCGCAAAACGCTGTAAATCTATGGAATCTCCAAATACCGGTGTATAGTCTACTTTAAAGTCTCCGGTATGCACAACAACACCTGCTCTGGAATAAATGGCAAGCGCCGCCGCATCTGCTATACTGTGATTGGTCTTGATAAATTCAATCCTAAACTGTCCCAGATTAATAGACTGTCCGAATTTAACAACTTTACGTTTTGTATGATTTATAAGTTCGTGCTCTTTTAACTTGTTTTCAATGATGCCCATAGTAAGTTTCGTAGCATATACCGGCACATTGATTTCTTTTAATACATAGGGCAGCGCTCCGATATGATCTTCATGCCCATGTGTAATGATAAATCCTTTGACTTTATCAATATTATCTTTCAAATAAGTAATATCCGGAATTACTAAATCAATTCCAAGCATTCCGTCCTCCGGAAAGGACAGACCGCAGTCCACAACAATAATACTGTCCTCGTACTCAAAGGCAGTAATATTGAGTCCAATCTGCTCCAGACCTCCCAATGGAATAATCTTCAGTCTTGAAGCATTTTCCTGTTCAATTTTCTTCAATCAATTTTCCTCCACATTCATTGTTATCTTTATAAGTGCCCCGCCGCACAAAAAAATTAAGACAAATCAACATCTTCCAACATATTACCGAACACTGTTGCAACCGCTTTAAGCTCCTCGTCGTCTTCTACGATTTCATACAGTGCATCATCTTCAGCAGGATTTGAAATGTCCTTTAAAATCAATGCATCTCCGTCATCATCTTCCGTATCTGTTACCAGAATATAGTCTATACCTCCTATTCTGGTCTGCTCCAGTACATAGAATTCCACCGGCTCTCCGCTCTCCGGCATAAACAATATTTTCTCCAACCTAATAACCATGCCTTTCTCTAAGCTCGCAGTATCGGTAATTCAGGCTTAACCGTTTTCCTTATTAGAACGATAATCCAGATATCCCTGCAAAATAAGTACAGCCGCTATCTTGTCCACATATTCTTTTCGTTTTTCACGTCTGATACCGGTTTCTATCATTGTCTTATCCGCTGCAACCGTTGTCAGTCGTTCATCCCACATGACCACAGGAAGTCCCGTCCTGCGCTCCAGTTTCTCCTGAAACTCCAGAGAAAGCTGAGCCCTTTCACCTATGGTATCATTCATATTCTTGGGCAGACCAAGAACAATTTCTCCCACCTCGTATTCAGTGATAAGTTCTTCAATACGTGCCAGTGTCCGCCGTAATTTATTCTCTTCTTTTCTTCTGATAATCTCAATACCCTGTGCCGTAATCAGAAGAGGGTCACTGATAGCAACTCCTACCGTCTTTGACCCAAAGTCCAAACCCATGATCCTCATAATCCGTATCTTTCTATTTGCTTATTGAATTCTTGATATACTCTTTAAGCATCTCTTCTACCAGCTCATCACGATCCACTTTCATAATAAGGCTTCTTGCACTTTTATGGCTGGTAATATAAGTAGGGTCTCCGGACATAATATATCCCACGATCTGATTAACAGGGTTATAGCCTTTTTCAGTCAGTGCTTCATAGACCGTAGACAATACGATTTTGACACCTGTCTCCGGCTCCGTTTCTACTTTAAAAAATTGTGTATTTCCCAAATCACTCATGTATGATATACCCCTTTCTCAAAAGTTGAAAGAGTCTGCTTGGTTTAAATATAGTTACTCCATTATAGATATAATACTCTATCCGAAAATAAAATTCAATGTTTCATTTTAAATATAGAGGTAAAATATTCCATTTTCGGCATATTGCAAACTTTGTTAAGTTAATTTATTAACATTATATCGTCAGTTGCAAAACCTGTAAGTATTCCGTTTATTATTGTATTGTTTAAGTCTTTGCCTGTTTTCTTAGCCACTTTAATATACTGTCTGGTATGTCCAAGTTGAAACTCCTGTCCGTCTATTTCCTTTTTGTCCTCAAACAGCACTTCTACCTCCGCACCAAGCAGGCTTTGTCTGTATGCCCTGGACATCTTGTCAGATAACTGTATGAGCCTGTTGCTGCGCTCAGATTTTATATTATCGGGAATCTGGTCCTCCATTACGGCAGCTCTTGTACCCCGGCGCTTGGAGTATTTGAAAATATGCATCTCATAAAAATTCACTTTTTCAAGAAATTTTTCGGTACACATAAATTCTTCTTCCGTTTCCCCGGGAAAACCTACAATAACATCCGTAGTAATGGCAGGCTTATTAAAATATTTCCGAAGCATTTCCACTTTTTCCAAGTATTCCCTTGTAGTGTAGTGTCTATTCATACGCTGCAGTGTATCGTCACAGCCGCTCTGGAGCGAAAGATGAAAATGGGGGCAAATTCGTGAAAGTTTACTTATCTCACTTACGAATTCCTCAGTAATAATTCCGGCCTCAAGAGAACCTAAACGAATACGCTCTATGCCTTCTACCTCATTTAACTTCTTAAGCAGCTGCAGAAGTTCCCTCTCACCTCTGTCGATACCATATGAACTAATATGGATTCCTGTAAGAACAATTTCCTTATAACCCTGGGTCGCAATTCCTGACACTTCTGTCATAATATCTTCTTCTTTGCGGCTACGTGCCCGCCCTCTTGCATAAGGGATAATACAATATGAGCAAAACTGATTGCAGCCGTCCTGTATTTTAACATAAGCTCTGGTATTCTCCCTGGTGGAAGTAAGCTGCATTTCCTCATACTCGTCAGTATGATTGATATCTATGACCGTTTTATCCTGCAGGGTCTTGTCTTCAGGCGATAAATTATTATTTTCTTTCGCAATCAGATACTCTTCCAATATATTAACAATATCTTTTTTACGATTGTTACCTACTATCAAATCAATAGATGTATCCTTAAGCAACGCTGCCTCATCGGTCTGAACATAACATCCTGTTGCAACAACTATTGCTTCGGGATTCCGCTTTTTGGCACGGTGAAGCATCTGTCTGCTTTTCTGGTCCGCGATATTTGTAACAGTACAGGTATTTATGATATATATATCGGCAGTTTCATCAAATTGAACAATTTCATAGCCGTTTTCTTTTAATCTTTGTTGCATTACGTCCATTTCGTAACCATTCACCTTACATCCAAGGTTATGTAATGCTATTCTTTTCATTTTATTCTCCGATTTTTTGTTATGTTTTTATGATTGACTTTTATTCTGCCAACCTTTAGTATTATAGTTGGAAGTATGTGTAAAGGAGGCAGTTATTATGAAAACAGTTCAAATTTCATTAAATTCTATAGATAAGGTTAAATCTTTCGTTAATGATATTTCAAAATTTGACTACGATTTTGACTTGGTATCAGGCAGATATGTAATTGATGCCAAATCCATAATGGGTATTTTCAGTCTGGATTTATCTAAGCCCATTGATTTGAATATTCATACAGAAGATAGTGCTGATGAAATAATGGCAGCGTTGAAACCGTATCTTATGTAAGATACGGTTTCTACGATACTATTACCAGTTCATCGGTTTCTAATGCTGTTTGTACCAGCTCGTCTATTTTTTCTGTAAGATTTTCCTCATGTTTTATTATGAATTTTAAATTCGGTTTGGTGACCGGGTGTTTGGCTACAAAGATTGTGCAGCAGTCCTCATATGGCAGGATTGAGGTTTCATAGGTGTCTATTTTTTCCGCAATATCTACAATTTCCATTTTGTCGAAGCCTATAAGGGGTCTGTAGACGGGGAGAGTGCAGACTTCGTTGGTGGCCATCAGGCTGTGCATGGTCTGGGAGGCTACTTGTCCTATGCTTTCTCCGGTAATCAGGCCCAAACATTCGGATTCTTTGGCGATGTGCTCGGCTATGCGCATCATGTAACGTCGCATGATTATTGTCAGTTCATCATGTGGGCACTGGTCGTAAATATAAAGTTGGATATCCGTAAAGTTGATAATATGCAGATATATCGGTCCCGTATATTGGGCTACCTTTTTTGCCAGGTCTATTACTTTTTGTTTGGCGCGCTCGCTGGTGTACGGAGGTGCATGAAAGTATACGGCGTCGATTTTGACACCCCTTTTGGCAATCATATAGCCTGCTACCGGAGAATCGATTCCACCGGATAACAGAAGCATTGCTTTGCCGCCTGTTCCGACCGGCATTCCGCCGGGACCGGGAATTATTTCGGAATAGATGTATATTTTATCTCTGATCTCAACATGCAGCATAATATCGGGGGAGTGTACATCGACGGTCATTTCCGGGTATGCATCGAGGATTACTCCGCCTAATTCCATATTGATTTCCATGGAGTCCAGCGGATAATTTTTTCTTGCCCTTCTTGCCGCAACTTTGAAAGTTTTATGCTTGTCCGGATAAACTTCGTCTACATAGCGTACAACTCTCTCACTGAGTTTTTCAAAGCCTTCATCTTCAGCATAAACTACCGGGCAGACTCCTGCAATTCCGAATACTTTGCAAAGAGCGGAAACCGTTTCATCATAATCAAAATCCGAAACCGCATCCACATATATCCTTCCGTCTGTTTTGCGTACCGTAAAATCTCCGTCACATCTTTTAAGTACGTGCTTTATCTGCTTCACCAGCGCATCTTCAAACATGTATCTGTTTTTGCCTTTTACACCGATTTCCGCATATTTGATCAAAAATGCCTTAAACATAAAAATTTCCTTTCAGGTTAATTTATCAAATATCTGTGGTAAGGCGAAGACGTGTTTTGTATCAACGCTTTAACTCCGCCTACCACATTATATATTTAGTGTCGCGTATATCTTCTAAGTGCAGGAACAATATCATACAAAGCCTGCAGTGTATAATTAATATCTTCTTCCGTTGTAAAAACAGAAAAGCTAAAACGTATGGTAGAACTCAAAAGCTCTTTTTCTACCCCGATGGCCTTAAGTGTGGCTGAAGGCTGCGGTTTGCGAGCCGAGCAGGCACTTCCTGCGGAAACATATATTCCT
Organism: Lachnospiraceae bacterium; assembly: GCA_022510525.1. Lineage (GTDB taxonomy): Bacteria > Bacillota > Clostridia > Lachnospirales > Lachnospiraceae > UBA3282. The sequence goes on from JAFLTH010000014.1 coordinate 11,209, forward strand.
CTTTCCTCCAGAGCATGCAGCAATACCTCGCTTCTGATGCCTCTAACCGAAAGGCTGACAATATGCGCAGCACTTTCAGCACCCATACATCCGTTGACTATAACATTATCTATCTTTGATGCGCCATGGATGAACATTTCTCTGAGTTTATACAGGCGTTTCATATCCTCATCAAGATTCGCATACATAATTTCCGAAGCTTTGGCCAGACCTGCGATTCCGGGCACATTTTCGGTGCCGGAACGCATACCGTTCTGCTGCCCGCCCCCGTAAATGATAGGACTTATTTTAACCTTGCTGTTGATATATAAGAAGCCCACTCCTTTCGGTCCATGAATCTTATGCGCACTTACCGAAAGTAAATCTATATTCATTCTGTAGGGGTAAATACGGAACTTACCAAACCCTTGTACCGCATCTACATGGAATAGGGTCCTTGGATTCATTCTCTTTATCAGTTCCCCTGCTTCAGCAATCGGCTGCAATGTCCCTATTTCATTATTTGTATGCATAATCGATACCAGAATCGTATCTCTGGATATTGCATTCTGTAAATCTTCAAGACTGATTCTACCCTGTTTATCTACCGGCAGATAAGTTACCCTAAAACCTTGATCTTCCAGATATCTCATGGTCTGCATCACCGCCGGATGCTCTATCTGAGTTGTAATAATGTGGCGTCCGCTTCTATGATTGGCCATTGCCGTGCCGATTATGGCAATATTATCAGATTCGGTTCCGCCTGACGTAAAAAGAATTTCCTTCTCGTTTACCTTAAGTATCTTTGCCAGTATTTCTCTGGAATATCGTAAATACTGCTCTGCTTCCACGCCTTTATTATGCAAACTGGAAGGATTTCCATAATCCTCACACATAATTTTCGTCATAAGCTGCGTTACTTCGTCAAAGCATCTGGTTGTAGCCGAATTATCCAAATATACTTCCATAAACAGCTCCTATTTTTTATCAAATTTTGTGTTAATTACTCATAATTTAATATATGATACTTCTTTGCATTTTGATAATCAGATAACCCGCGATGTTTGCTCCGTAGGAACAAACTCGCAGACGAACAAAGTTCGTCTTATTCGAAATGATACATCAGCCATGACAACACGGTAATGGCTGCCGTCTCTGTTCTGAGAATACGTTTCCCAAGTGTAACGGGTATAATTCCTTTTTCTATAGCTGCTGCAATTTCGTTTTCTTCAAATCCGCCCTCCGGCCCGATAAAAAAACCCACCGATTCTCCCGGTTTAATACTGCTTACAATCTCTTTGGTTTTCGACATATTTTCCGCCAATTCATAGGGAATAAGTTTTATATCTAATTGACCAGAATAGTCAATGGCTTCTTTCATAGTTTTTACCGCACTTATTTCCGGTATAACAGCTCTCTTGCATTGTTTAGCTGCTGCCTGCGCTATTGTCTGCCACCTGCTTACCTTGCTTATTGCCTTTTTTTCATCTAACTTAACAACAGATCTTGCTGCTGCTACCGGAATTATTTCATATACGCCAAGCTCCACCGCTTTTTGTATTATTAATTCCATTTTATCTGCTTTAGGCAGTCCCTGAAAAAGATAAATCTTAGACGGAAGTTCCACACCTTCTTCCCTGATAAAACGCAGGCCGCATATAACTTCATCTTCCGTAAACATTTCAATACCGCAGCGGTATTCCTTTCCGTCAACACCATTACTTACCGCGATTTCTTCTCCGGTTTTCATTCTCAGCACATTCTTAATATGATTTACATCACTGCCTGTTATGACAATCCTGTTTCCCTGTATTTGCGACGGCTGAACAAAAAACTGATACATTTTTTCACCCCTAACATAATCAGTACCCCAAGAACCGCACCAACGCTGTCAATAATAACATCCCGGACACTTCCAGAGCGTCCCCTCACAAAGAGTTGATGGATCTCATCGCTTGCCGCATAAAGCATCGCCAAAAATATGGCAATTATACCTTTTCTTAATTCCGTAAGCTGCCATCTCTCAAGCCAGAAAAATAATAGAACCGAAAGAATTGCATATTCCGTCATATGTGCCGCTTTTCTGACGTAGCCCTCAATAGCATTGGATATTCGTCGAATCTCTTCGTCGTTCAGATGCAGCCTGAAGAAAGTTACGGACGAGCTTACAACACGATAGCTGAAAGCTATGCTTGTCTCACTCGACTCTTCACTCACCTGTGCGGAAAAAGAAAAAATTACGCACATCCAGATTATTGCAAGTAAACCTGCAATCGTACTTCTTTTCAACATTATTCCATACGGGCCGTAACCGATGCCCACTCACCCTGATGAGTGACTTCAATCACATTAAGCCCTGCCTCCATAATTGCATTTATAACCATTTCTTCTTTTCCTTGAATTATTCCGGATGTAATATAAATACCGCCCTTTTTGATATGCTTCGTAATAACCGGAGTAAGGTCCACCAGTACATCGGCAAGAATATTAGCCACCACGATATCATAACACATATAACCGACTTTGTCCTGTATTTCTTTCTCTGTTATGATATTTCCTATCATCATCTTAAAATCTTCTTCAGGAATGCCATTGTCTTCCATATTCTGTTTAACAGCTTCCACCGCACAGGGATCAAGGTCGGTACCTACCGCGCTCTTTGCTCCGTACATAAGTGCTACTATTGCAAGAATTCCGCTTCCGCAACCCACATCCAAAAGCACTGTCTCAGGCGTTAGAAACTTCTTAATCTGTCGTATGCAAAGCTGAGTTGTCTCATGCATTCCGGTACCAAATGCTGTTCCGGGGTCAATGTGCAGAACCTTTTTTCCTTTATCCTCTTCCTTTACGTCTTCCCATGATGGAATTACCAATAAATCATCTATATAAAACTGGTGAAAAAACTCTTTCCAGTTATTGATCCAATCAATATCTTCTGTTTCTTCTATAGTTATCGTGCCTTCCCCGATATCCATAAACATTCTGAGGTCTTCAAGTTCATCTTCAATACGGCTCATAATAGTCTCTCTATCAGTTGATTCACCGTTCACTTCCAGACTGCCGTCTTCTTTTTCTTCCACAAAAAAACTCAGATAAGCAATACCGTCATCTTCAAGGCTTACCGGCGGAATATCTACGAACATTTGCTCTTTTTCCCATGCTGTGAGCGGAATCTTATCTTCAATCTGAGCGCCTTCCAAACCAATGTCATACAGAGTGCTTATAATTATATCTTCCGCTTCCGTCAATGTTTTTATTTTAAATTTTATCCATTTCATACTTTTAAAGATTTCCTTATTATTTTTATTTAATCTAAGCCGCTGTTATCTGTAACATTTGTCAACTCAATAAAAGCTTATATTCAGCCATTATTACGATATCGACCCTGTAGATTGCGTTTATTATATCATATTTCTATGTACATAAAAATAAAAATCATAAAATATTTCCACGATTTATGTGTGTACATAATGTAGATTTTGCATTATAATAAAGATATAATAAGGCAAGTATTGCAAAAAATAGAAGGGGAGAAAATTATGCACAGAAAAAAAATTGTTTTACTAATGACTTGCTTCCTCCTTACTTTTTCACTTTTAGGCGGATGTGGCAAAAAACCGGAACCCGAAACCACACCTGAACCGGAAATCGAAGTACCGGTCGAGCCGGAAGTAGAGGAAGAACCGGTAGAAGAAGAGCCGGAAATAGTAAGAGCATATCCGGTTATTGAAGAAAGAGAAGTTGTAAACGGAAAGATGCAGAGTTATCTGACCGGCGAATGGAAGAGTACAGATGTTACTAAAAGAAGACCTATCGCAGTTATGATTCCTAACAATGCACCTGCACTGCCTCAGTATGGAATATCTCAGGCCAGTATCATTTACGAAGCTCCTGTAGAGGGACGTATTACAAGACTTATGGCTGTTTTTGAGGATTTTGATGATTTAGACAGAATAGGACCTGTAAGAAGCAGTCGCGACTATTTTGTTTATGTTGCAACAGGTTATGAAGCAATTTACTGTAACTGGGGACTTGCAAGACCTTACGTTGAGGAACTTATTAATCGTCCTAATGTGTTAAATGTCAGCCAGGCTGTAGAAGGTATTCACAACCCGGCATCTGAAGCTTACTACAGAGTAAGCCGTCCCGGCAAAGCGCAGGAATTCACCGGATACCTTAAGATTGATGGTCTTATGAAGGCAGTGGACAGGCTTGAATATGACTGGGAATATGATGACGCCTATGTTCCTCCGTTTTTATTTGCAGCAGACAATGTAACTGCCGACTATAAGGATAATGATGATGCAACCTTAATCTATCCCGGCGGAAAATCCGGAAGCAATTCAGGCGGTTACGGTTCATATCATCCTTATTTTGAATATAATGAAAGTGACCATTTATATTACAGATTCCAAGATGGCAACAAACAGATTGATGAATATAACGGAGATCAGGTTACGGTATCTAATGTAATATTCCAGTACTGTCATGGTGAGGTTAGGGATTCACATGACTATCTTGCTTTTGGTGTACATGGTGAAGGCGACGCTATTGTATTTACCAATGGAAAAGTGATTGAAGGTACCTGGTCACGCTACGACGGTGACTTTACACCTGCCAAGTTCTTTGATAAGAATGGTGATGAAATTATTTTCAATCAAGGTAAAACCTGGGTTTGCAATATATGGCAGGAGTATGGTGAGTTTGTAGAGTACGAATAGATATCAGTGTTATTAATTATTAAAAATTAAATCACTGATTTTAAAAGGCTTCTTTGGAGAGTTTCCTTGGAAGCCTTTTATTAATACATTTTTCAGTTTTTCATATGGAAGACTTCCCATTTGATTTAAGATTAAATAGACAAAATAAAGAAACTATAGACATAACTTAATAGTATTAAAGCATTGCTAATTTACCTTTTCAATCAAATGCCTATTTTCCGCGCTTGTGCCCCATGCATCAAGTGCAAGTTGATATGTATCGGAGACCTTAACATCAATTATCTTAAGTTCTTTTCTCATATCGATTTGGTTGGATTTTACAGCTGATACTTCGGATTCGACTTTGTCAAGTCTGAGCTCGATTCTGTCAAGCCGTTCATTTATCGGTGCAAACTTTTCATCAAATTTTTCATCAAATTTTTGGTCAAATTTTTCATCGAATTTTTTGTCAAACTTTTCCTCGAATTTTTCATCAAATAAATCTGCTATTGCTTGTAAATCCCGTTTGGTTAATGACATTATATTATCCTCCTTCCTATTATTATTACTATTTATTAATAGTTAAATGTATTATAACAAATAGCATAAAACGAGTAAAGATTAATTAAGAAAAAGACCTGTTAAAAATCAACAGGCCTAATCTTTCATACTAACATTTATTACTTCCTAAATCTCTTCTTCCCTTTAGGTTCATCATTATTTGAAGAAGTCTGCTGCTTAGTAGCATTCAATGTATCTCCGGTCAGCTCGTCAAACTGCTTGAGCAAATCCTTGGCTTCGCGCGAAAGTTTATCCGGTACCTGAACGACTAATGTAACATAATGGTCGCCGCGTACATCCTTGTTTCTAAGAGACGGTACACCTTTACCTTTCAGTCTGACCTTAGTGTCTGTCTGCGTACCGGGTTTCACATCGTAGATTACTTTACCGTCTACAGTATCTATCATAACCTCACCGCCAAGCGCAGCTATCGCAAATGAAAGCGGTACCGTTGAATATATGTTGGTATCCTGTCTCTGGAAAATAGGATGGCGTCCTACGATAACCTCTACAAGCAAATCTCCTCTTGGTCCGCCGTTTGTACCGGGTTCGCCTTTATCCCTGATCCTTACACTCTGTCCGTTATCGATACCTGCCGGAATGGAAACTTGAATTTTCTTCTTATTGGCAATGTATCCTGTTCCATGACAATCGGGACATTTATCTTTAACGATTTTACCTGTTCCATGACAATCAGGACAGGTCTGGACATTCCTAACCGTTCCGAAGAATGACTGCTGAGTAAATACAACCTGACCTTTACCGCCGCACTTAGGACAAGTCTCGGGACTGGTTCCGGGTTTAGCTCCGCTTCCGTGGCAGGTAGTACATTCATCTTTAAGTGTCAGCTCTATTTCTTTTTCGACACCAAAGACAGCCTCTTCAAATGTTATTCGAACACTTGTTCGTATATTGGCACCTTTCATCGGTCCGTTACTTCTGCCTCCACGGCGTCCGCCACCAAAGAAATCGCCAAAAATATCCCCAAAGATATCTCCGAAATCCATACTGTTGAAATCGAATCCGCCAAAACCACCGCCTGCACCAGGTTCAAATGCAGCATGACCATACTGGTCATACTGCCTTCTCTTCTCGGGATCACTTAAAACTGCATAAGCTTCAGATGCCTCTTTGAATTTCTTCTCGGCTTCCGCATCTCCGGGATTCATATCGGGATGATATTTTTTAGCCAGAACTCTATATGCTTTTTTGAGTGCTGCGTCATCGGCGCTTTTATCAACACCGAGGACTTCGTAGTAATCTCTTTTTTGTTCTGCCATTCCTACAATCCTCCAAATACTCTATCTCAACCCCGGATATTAAACTTCGCGATAGTCACCGTCTACAACATCATCTGCAGCTCCCATATCCGGAGCATCCTGTGCATCTGCAGCTCCCATATCCGGACCGCCCTGTGCCTGCTGCATATTCTCATACATCTTGGTAAACAAAGCCTGTGCGGAATTTGTCAGTTTTTCTTTAGCTGCCTTAAGCTCATCAATCTGGCTGTCTGTCATTTCCTGATCCTTGGTGTTCTCCAGAATATCCTTAACAGCCTGTAAATCAGCCTCAAGTGCTGCTTTTTCAGAAGCATCAATCTTATCGCCTACTTCTGAAAGCGCTTTCTCAGTCTGGAATACGAAGGAATCTGCATCATTCCTTGCATCAATTGCTTCTTTTCTCTTCTTATCCTGAGCCTCGTACTCAGCAGCCTCTTTAACTGCCTTATCGATTTCTTCATCAGACATATTAGAGCCTGCCGTAATAGTAATATGCTGCTCTTTACCGGTACCCAGATCCTTAGCGGATACGTTTACAATACCGTTGGCATCGATATCGAAAGTAACCTCAATCTGCGGAACTCCACGCATTGCCGGAGGGATTCCGTCAAGTCTGAACTGTCCGAGAGACTTGTTATCCTTGGCAAACTGTCTCTCACCCTGTACTACATTGATATCTACCGCCGTCTGATTATCTGCAGCTGTTGAGAAGATCTGACTCTTCTTAGTCGGGATAGTCGTATTTCTTTCAATAAGTCTTGTAGCAACACCACCCATTGTCTCAATAGAAAGTGAAAGCGGAGTTACATCAAGCAACAGGATTTCACCTGCGCCTGCATCACCTGCAAGCTTACCACCCTGAATAGATGCACCAAGTGCAACACATTCATCAGGATTCAAGCTCTTATTAGGTTCATGACCTGTAAGCTGTTTTACTTTCTCCTGTACTGCCGGAATACGTGTAGAACCGCCGACTAACAATACTTTACCTAAGTCTGCATTGGTAAGGCCTGCATCCTTCATTGCATTCTGTACAGGGATTGCTGTCTTTTCTACAAGATCATGTGTAAGTTCATCAAACTTAGCTCTTGTTAAATTCATGTCAAAGTGCTTAGGACCTTCAGCTGTTGCTGTGATAAAAGGAAGGTTGATATTGGTTGTTGTTGCAGAGGACAGTTCTTTCTTTGCCTTCTCTGCTGCTTCCTTTAATCTCTGAAGCGCCATTTTATCACCTGATAAATCAACGCCTTCCTGAGCCTTGAACTCAGCAAGCATCCAGTCAATGATCTTCTGGTCAAAATCATCGCCGCCCAAATGAGTGTCACCGTTTGTTGCAAGAACTTCGATAACACCGTCACCGATTTCGATAAGGGATACGTCGAAAGTACCGCCACCTAAATCGTATACCATGATCTTCTGCTCTTTTTCATTATCAAGACCATATGCAAGTGCAGCCGCTGTAGGCTCGTTAATAATACGCTTAACATCAAGGCCTGCAATCTTACCTGCATCCTTGGTTGCCTGTCTCTGTGCATCATTAAAGTATGCAGGAACCGTAATAACAGCCTCTGTTACTTTCTCGCCCAGATAGTTCTCTGCATCTGCTTTTAACTTCTGAAGAATCATTGCGGAAATCTGCTGTGGTGAATACTTCTTGTCGTCAATAGTACGACCTCTGTCAGTACCCATGTCTCTCTTAATTGAAGCAATCGTCTTGTCAGCATTGGTTACTGCCTGACGTTTTGCAGGCTCACCTACCAGTCTTTCTCCTGTCTTGGTGAATGCCACAACGGACGGTGTGGTCCTTGCTCCTTCAGTATTGGCGATAACGGTCGGTTTACCACCTTCCATAACTGCTACACAACTATTTGTTGTTCCTAAGTCAATTCCAATTATTTTGCTCATCTCTAACTCCTCCTATTATATAAATTAATTAATTGTTGTTTTACTCCACAACCGCTACCATGCTATGTCTTACAACTGTATCGCGGTAAGTATAACCTTTTTGAAGTTCCTGCGCGATAATACCTGATTCGTATTCTTCGCTCTGCACCTGCATTACTGCATTGTGAAACTCAGGATTAAATTCCTCTCCAACAGCAGCAATCGGTTTTACATCCAAGTTATCCAGCTCTGTTAAAAGCTGCTTATATATCATTTCCATTCCCTGGGCAAAAGCGCCGCCCTTTTCACTTTCCGGCACCGTTGCGAGACCTCTTTCAAAGTTATCAACCACCGGAAGGATTTTTTCAATTACACTCTTTGCTCCGGTTTCAAACATTGCAGTTTTTTCTTTATCTGTTCGCTTACGGAAGTTTTCAAATTCTGCCATTTGGCGCTTAACTCTGTCTTCCAGCTCATCAATTTTTTCTTTTAATGCATCCTGCTTTTTATCACTTTTATCTTTTTTCTTTTTTTCCTTTTTATCTTCTTTAGCTAATTTCTTATCAGTGGAAGATGTATTATCATCGGAAGATTCGGTTTCGTTCAAAGTTTCCTCTTCACAATTCTCTGCTTCTTCCCGCCCGCCGGTCTTTAATTCTTCTTCGGTTTCATTTGTTATATTATTTTCATTCTCTGCCAATGTTATCATCCCTTTCCTGTCAATAATAAATTATTTTTTATATAAATCGTCAAGCTGGCTTTTTAGCATTTTCAGATTGCTTACAACCCGCTCATAATCCATTCTCTTGGGACCGACAATTCCAATAGTACCTTTCATTCCCTCGCCCAGCTCATATGTGGCAGTCACAATACTGCAGTCTTTCATTCCCTGAACCGGCGTCTCATCTCCGATATATATTTGAATTCCGGTATTCTCATCATCCAACTTTTCTTGTACAAGTTCTGTCAAAACCTGTTTCTCTTCAAATGTAGTAATAAGTTCGCTGGCTCTCTGATTATCTGATAACTCCGGATATTTGAAAAAGTTCTTCGCACCGCTTGTATATATCTCCAAATCCTCATCAGCTTTGATTGCCTCGGCAACCGCATCAATTACATCTGCTACAATCTCACTGTGGATTCCCGCCTGTTGCTTCATAGCTGCAATCATCCCTAGATTGATCTCTTCCATTGACAGGCCATTTAAATGTGTATTAAGAAGGATATTCAGCTTAAGCAATGTCTCGTCATCCAAGTCTTTTGAAACATTCAAAATAGAGTTCTTTATAACATTGCCTTCTACTACAATAACTGCAAGAAGCTGATTGGCATCCACACGCGATAACTGGATAAATTTCAGTTTATTACGATGATACTGTGGAGAAGAAATCATAGCCGCATACTCGGTATTATTGGCCAGAAGACGTGCCGCCTGTTTTAAAAGACGGTCCATTTTCTCTTCCTTCTCAAGCAGCATCTCTTTCATTTCCGCTACTTCCCGTTCTTTTTCCTCCATCATTTGATCTACGTATAACCGATAGCCTTTGTCTGATGGAATGCGTCCGGCTGAAGTATGAGGCTGCAGAATGTAACCAAGTTCTTCCAAATCCGCCATCTCGTTACGAATGGTTGCGGAACTTAAGTTCAAGTCCGTGTATTTGGAAATGGTCCTGCTTCCTACCGGTTCTCCTGTCTCTAAGTAGTTACGAATGATGGCTTGCAATATTTTATATTTTCTATCGCTTAACTGCATACCATTTTCTCCCAACCTGTAAGCTAACCAAGTATTAGCTTCTTCCCTAACGGGGTTGCAATTTTTACATTTTGTTAGCACTCGACTACATAGAGTGCTAACACCTTCTAGTGATAAGTTATCACTTCACTATTTAATTGTCAACATTATATGGAAAAAAATTTATGAAAAAAATATAAAAATTTGAAAAATTGAAAGAAAAGACTGTCCGGACCAATCTTTCAACCGGTCCGGACAGTCCTAAAGAGGCTGTTCTTTTATTTATAGATATTTATCTTCATTGTAATAGGAGTTCCAGCAGTATTTTTGGCCTGATTTTTGAATTTAACATACATCTTCACATTGTTGGTGGTATTGGCCGCATATTGCGGGTTCTCCTTCAGCCTTACTATAACCTTCATCCTATTGTTGCTTAAAGGTTCCACACTAAGCTCAAAGGATTCATCTGCCTTGGTGTCCTTTTCGCCAAATGCTATGTCCTCTAATTCTCCTTTACTTCCTTCTTTGAGTGATACAATGAATGATGCCTCATATGAAGTATTGGATTGATAGAGATTCAGCGGAGTTTTATTATCAACAACTACTTTAGGCAGAGCCTGAGCTGTCTTAATCTTAATAGGTTTGTTTACCCAGATACCGCCGTCATAAGCCTCGTCTCCCTGCCATCTCGAAAACTTAAGCCATACTTTCAGCTGGTATGTGTGATTATTCTCTAATTCGATTTCTTCCTCCACATCTTCCTTAGGCATAACGTAAAGCAGTCCGTTTACCACATTTACGTTAAAATATTCACTCTCTTCATCAAACGACGGATCTCCCGCATTTGACACAAGATCAAATATTTTAGCTTCCACTACTTTATCCTTTAAGTTGGATACTACCGGTGTATATACAATGCTGTTTTTCAATGTATATTTAAATTCCGGGGTTTCCGTTTCTTCACCGCCCTGTGAAGTTGACGATGTTAAAACATCAACTATTACATCATCGGTAACACCGGTAAGATTAATTGTGTAAATTTCAAACTCTTGTGTTTCGGTTGCTGCACCTACGTAAACATTATATTTATTAGGCGTTGTCGATTCTCCGTTTATTTTTACACCTGTTAATGTATATCCATCTGCAGATTCTACTGTGAAATTAATCTTAGTATTATCTCCAATCACAATTTCACCATTGTCTGGTACAGAGCTCATAGTAATACTTATTCCATCCGCAATATCAATCGGAGTTACCGTATATGCATAAGCTCTAGCAACCGAATCTGCCGAATTATCCGTTAAGCCTTTAAATTCCACGTGCAGCGGACTTGCTTTTACATAAACATTAGTTATTGGTCCGGCATTTTCAGGAAGTGTAAATTTATATGTGCCATTTGAGCTTCCTTCAGGAACGGATATCTCATTGCCTACAACAAGACCATACTCATCTGTTCCCACATATCTGAGCTTATTACCCGCATTTGGAGTAACTACAAAAGTAAAGTTGTCAACTAATGTTTCTCCCTCGCTTGCAGTTCTGGGTAATGTTTTTTCGAAAACTGTTTCTGTTCCTGTTGACTTATTCTCAATACCTTCACCAGCTACTGTTGCACCTATTACGTTGAATCTAATTGTATAGGAATTAGCATCAAAGTCAGTTTCTACTACAATTTTAAGATTACCGCTAATATCCGTATGTGCTATTTCATAGTAATCTTTACCATCATCCTTAGTGACACTTACTGCTTCGCCATTTCCAACTATATAGGATACCTTAGTTACTCTATATCCTTCTTCAGGCACAACCTTGAACTGCAGATTCTCACTCTCACCTTGCAAAATGAAATTATTGCCTGCTTTATCAACTTTTTGCCCTCTCAGATAAGTAATGGATGCAGTATCGTTATTCTTACCGTCCTTTTTAATATTTTCTGTAATGTTGTATGCAGCTGTAATGTCTATTGCTTTGTTATCTGAAATATTATTAAGCGTATAATCGGCTTCGCTGGCACTCTCATTTGTACCGAGTATTACATCACTACCAGAAACTCCGGCCGCCTTATCGATCACTGCAACCATCTTGTCGGAGCTATTGGTAAATTTAAATTTCAGATTTCCACCATAAAGAACTGTCGGCTTTGATCCACTATTACATTCTCTAGGCTCAGCATCATCATCTCCTTGATAAGACAGGTTTTCAACGCCGGCATTATTAGTAATAGTAACCGTATAAATATCTGTTACAACTATGGTTACATCTTCTTCGATTTTAGCTTCTTCAACTTCACCCTCGGTACTCTCATATCCGGCAATCGTATAAATCGTATTTGCATCCGACTTTGTAAGTTTTACAGCTTTTTTATTTTCTGTTGTATAGGCTTCTACTTTTACTCCATAGTCAGCAGAATCCGGTGCCACATCAAACTTATAACCCACAACCGTGTCTGTATTATCGGTTGTACCGGTTAACGCTTCATATTCATCTTCCTGATCTGCCTTAGGTACTTTTATTACTGCATGGCTGCCGTTTTGCTCAAAGGTTATTGTATAGGCTTTTTCTACCTCAATAGAAAGAATTATATCAGACTTCGCTTTACTCATATCTATTATGAAATAATAGTTTGAGTCACCCTCTACATCGTGTGGAGTTAATAAACCGTCTTCATCATTTCCTTGCAGGGTCAGATTAACCACACAATTTGAGTCTTCAACCGAAATCTTAAGTGCAATTTTCTTGTCACTAGCAAAACTTATGCCACTTTCAAAATTATCCTTGAATTCTGCCGTCTCGATATCCGATGCATCTTTAATTTCTGCATATTTGATACTTGTAACACCTTCTGGCAGAGCCGTATCAATACCGTCCAGTGTGACAGTATAGTTCGTCTCTATTGAGATATAAACGGTCATGACATCTTCTATATTATCAATAACATAGAAATATGCATTTTCATCAGAAGACTCAGAATCAAATTCCGCTTTTTCATATGTTTCTCCGTCATATGTATATTTTACAACCAGCGTCTGCTCTTTTGACAATTCAGCCTCATCACTTAAGGTCAGTTTAAGATATAAGCTGCCATCATATTCAACAGAAGGCTTCTCACTAACCATATCAAAGTCATATGTGGTGTAACCATCTTCACCGTCGGTATTATATCCTACTTCTTTTATAATACTTTCACTGTCATCCTTCTCAATAGTAACTTCGTAAATATCGGTTACTATAATATTGAGACTATATTCTTCAATTTCATCGCCAGCCTCATCGATAGCTTCACCAATAGCAGCTTCCGTAATCGTATATGTGATTTGGGTTGTACCTTCTTCGGTCTGCTGTGGGCTTGATTGAGATAAGTTTTCTATCTCTATTGGAGCCGGATTGTTCAGTGCACTATCTTTAGGAATCACATATGCTTCTACTACTGCACCATAGCCTTCATCGGTCTCTACAACGAAGCTATATCCGTCTGCATCAGTAGTATCAGCATCCCCCTCTATTTCTGCCTCTGATTCTGAGGTTTTCTTTATTTTTGCATGTTCTCCATTTCGCACAAAAGTTACCGGTTTCCCATTATCATATGCCGCGCTAATTACGATAGTGGTATCAGCACTAACACTTTCTAACTTATATAAATTATTCAGTTCACCTATGGTTACATCTTCGGATAATGGTTCTAGTTCATTTTCAGAATCCGTGTCCTTTGAACCAACAACAATAGTATAACCTGCTTCCGGAACAACCTGAATTATTAAATGTTCATCTTCCCGAAGCTTTATTGATCCCGTATAATTGTCGTCAATCGAAGAAACTTCATGCAAGTTACCACTATATTTTATATATCCTATATCTCCTACTACTCCAACCTCAGGTTTATCTATTGTGACTGTATATGACTGGGTAATAGGCGCTGATACTACAACAATAGTAATCTCACCGTTTTCTATCTCGTCAATGGTTGTACCTGACCCTATTGTAAGCGTTCCTGTATTTCCACCTATACCCGGTTGATTTATAGGATCACCATCTATAACTGCCGTAGCATTACTCCATCCGTCGCTTCCATCCTTATCATTGGAATCATATGCCTTTATGGATAGAATCTCATAGTCTGCTTTGGCTGTTGCAGTGAATACATACTTATTAGTTGTTTGATTAGATTCATCTATGCTAATTTTATCTTCTCCGTTTTTTACAGCCTCTGCACTTTCATCATCCATCTGCATTTTCAGGCTTTCAACACCATCACCCACATATTCATAATTAACCTTAATTTCAGTAGATCCAACAAGCTCAGCTAAAGCTTCCGCACTTCCAAACACAGTAGTATCCGTAGTATCCGTAGTATCCGCAAGATCCACATACTCCGGCAAATCCGCAGTATAAGCCACAAGGGTATCCTGACTAGGCTCAAGCATATCCCCTGCTTTGCTGTTAACGCTTGTAATACTTAACGGTCCGACTTCATCTTCCGTATCCTCAGACGGCTCCGGCTCCTGATAATAATATGACTCATCATATCTTTCTAACAGATTAACCTTTCCTTTAGCCTTAAGTGATACGGAAATCGCTTTTGAATATACTTTTACCTTAAACTTAACCTGCTTCTCATTTTCACCGAGCTCATGACCTTCATACACCGGTGTCATTCTAAAAGTATACGTTCTGAAAGGTACTTCTCCCTCATTCAAAGAAACTTTTAACTTATTGTCCTTAATACTAAAGTTAAAATATCCCTCACTTCCCGCATAGATATCATCTTCTTTGTTGGTATCATATTCTATCGTTTCAACAGTTTCATCGCCTTTCAACTGGCAGTCGCTCGGAAGATTTCTAATTGTAATCGGCAATTCGGCAACATCAACCTCCGCACCTGCGGTCCAGTTCAAGGAAGCAGTTCCTTTAACTGACAACTTAGGAGTGGAATTGACAACTCTGACTGTCAGGGTCACTTTATTTCCATTGCCTTCTTCACCCAGTGGATAACAGCTATATTTATAAGTCCCGCTTTTTATTTCGGAATCACCCAGACTAACTTTGATTGTGTTAGCTGTTTCTCCGGGGTCAATGGATATCATGCCATACTGTTCTTCTTTAGCCTCACTCAGATTTGCAGGCGGTTCAAAATCCAAACTGGTCGCGTCTACTCCGTATTGATTGGATTTAAGTGTAACCTCTACCACCTGATTGTCTGCAAAATACTTGTTCAGAGTCACTACGGATTTACTTAGTCTAAATACAGTCTTCGCGGAAGAAACCTTAATCGTATATTTATATTTGATATACTGATTATCATCCCATTTATCATTATGAATAGCTAAAACAAGCTTTCCGGCGCCACCGTTAGGATTTACCTCCATCCGGATTTTTCCATTTTCATTAATTTCAATAGAATCACCGGATACCGCCGATGTTGTACTTTCTACCGAATCCTTAACGACGGTCCATTCGGAATTGGGATCGTTAAGTGCAATCGGCTTCTTAGTCTTGCTGTCTAACAATGCAAGCTCGACTGTCTTAGTTCCTTCACTTATTTTAAAAGTATCTGAGGTTCTCTCTAATTTATAAGAAGGTTTTTTAGTCATATTAGGAATGGTAATTTTGTATTTCTTCTCATTGAAACCTTCTTTATATTCGTCAAATGTCAATACAAGATAACCTGTAACCACAGGTTTATTCTTGCTATTGTAGTACATAGGATTATCCGAACGAATAATAGCGCCGGTCTCCGAATCTATGTCAAAGTTTCCGTCAATACCAGTGAACATTGAATCGTCACCACTATTGGTTAGGTTTTCCAAACTGTATGAAGTAATTATATCGTCCCCAAGCTTACTAATTGCAGGTATTACATCTGTACCTCCATCATGATAGAAGAAGTTCATTTTCTGATTGCTTGGAATCTTAACAGTCGGATTGGGTATGGATCGTTTAACCTTTATTGTCAAAGGCAGATAATAATTGCCATCACCGACACTCACCTCTACACAAGCCGGATAATTACCGTCTTTAATATCTGCACTGGTAGATATGAGATTAAATTTCAATATAGAACTGAATTCATCGTTTGACTCATCATAATCTAATCTAAATCCACTATATGGAAGATCATGATCATCCTGTCTGCACAATCTGACACTACTGCCTTCAATATCAGCCTCGTATGCACTGATCAATTCGATAACCGCTCCCATTTTCTTATATGGATTAAAAGTTACCGTTGATACGGACAGTCTGGGGGTTTTATCCATAACACGAACTTTAAATTTTTTTGTTATGGTTTTCAACTCAGAATTTGTAGGGTTGGAATTAGTAGCAGTTACCAAGATTGTTGCCTCACCACTTGCCCCTTTGGGAATGGTAATAGTATTCTGAGGTGAGGAATCTTTGGTACTTGTATATGCAAGTTTTGCCACCTTGGAGTCACTGGTAGACCACTTAAGTGCAACTGACATATCATCCTCATTTATGTCATATGCAGTAGCTAAAAGTGTAAAAGAAGTCCCATTTGTCTCCACACTGCTCTTTCTTAAAGAAACTCCACCTATTTCATTATCCAAATCCGTATCAACTGTAATAATATTGGTATCGTAAGTAGAAGGTTTCAACCTTATAGAAGTTACATCCGCTTCATCAACATGTATTGTTACCTCATGCGTAACTGATTTTTTCTCGCCTTCTTTAACATATACTGTTGCGGTTATATATGCCGTACCTTTTTTCAGCGCTTTAATAGTACCATCAGCCGATACCGATGCCACTTTTTTATCAGAAGATGTAAAGTCAACCTTTGAAGCCGGAATAATACTGTTATTTGCACCGGCGCTGGTGTTGAGTAAAAACAGTCTTGTTGTCTGTCCTATTTTAAGTGAAGCTTCTCCTTTACTTATCGCTCCATTCGATAATTCATAATCAACATCACTTGCGCTGCAATCAACAGCCTTGTTGTCTATTTTGCTCGTACTCTGAAATTCTGCCGTAACATATGCTCCACCAACAGGCATTTTAAACGTATAGTCACCATTGCTATCCTTGTTTATGGGATTTCCGTTACATCTAAGTGAACCTTCTACAAGTTCAACAGCAGCTTTACTATCAGATGAAGAAACTATAAATACATAAACAACAGCCCCTGCTTTTATACCTTGTTCAGAGTTCTTTTTATTAGGATCTGTTTTCTTGTCAGAACAGGTAAAGGTAATTATTCCCTCTACGTCACTTAAACACTCATATGTATATTTGAAGAATTCATTTGTAGTCGCATTATACGCTATAAAGTGTATGTTATTATGATCATCCGCTTCTGCATATTTCTGTATCTCTGTACCTGCAAAGCCGCGCATCCATAAAGCAGTATTAGGAAACGCTCTTGTATTTCCAATAGTTGCAGATGCATTAGGAAATTCTACATATCTTAATTTACCGCAACCGGTAAATGCATAATTTTCCACTCTGCTAACTGTATATGAAAATATAACTTCACTTAACTTAGCACAGTTTGCAAAAGCATATTCATCTATCTTTTCATTTCCGCCCATAAACTTCACTGAAAGCAAATTTTTACAGCCGTCAAATGCATGCTTGGGAATAAGGGCCACTCCTGAAAGAGTTACTTCAGTCAATGCTATACAATTCATGAAGACTCTTTCGCCCAATCCATATTCTACGGTTTCTGTTACTACTCCTCCGGAATTTTCCTGTTTAGTATAATCCAATACGCTGTCAGGAAGTACCAATTTCTTAATAGAATAGCAGTTTTCAAACGCAGATTCTCCTATGGATTTCAAATACCCCGGCAAAAGGAATTCCCTATCCGAACCAAATTTCTCCAAACGCTGGCAGTTAAAAAATGCACCGTCGCCAATGCGTTCCATACTGCTGTAAGCAGAGTCTTTAATGAATACCATAAACAAACTTGTATCATTATAAAATGCTTCTTTTCTAATTTCTTCAACTGCTTTGGGAACTGACAGTTGTGTCAGTTTAGTACAGTTTTTGAATGCAGCTTCATCTATTAAATTTACTGAAGCAGGCAAAGTAATTCCCTTTAATTCAGAATAATCTGCGAAAGCGTTTTTACCGATAGTTTCAACGCCCTCAGGTACTATTACATATTCAATATGGGATCCTGCATTTTCTTTTATTTTAAATACGTCTGCAGCAATTTCATAATAAGCATCTTCACCATCCTGCTGCTGCAGAGCTACGGTTCCGCTTATAGGCGTCCCATCTGATTTATAAACTCTTTTAAGAACATGGTTTTCATCTACTTCATATTCGTAAGTTTCATTAGCATTATATGTAACAACCATACCGGTCTCATCGGTAAACGTACGAATAAGCGGTGCGGAAGATACCACACTTTCTACGGCCTCAGCTTCCTCCGGTAGTTCCTTGCCATCTGCAGTCTCTTCACCTTCGGCTATATCACCATCCGTCTCTTCAGCCGTATCATCTGCGTTATCCGCCTCATCACCTTCGACAGGTTCTTCGTTTGCATCTCCTACTCCAACTGTTTCGTCAGAAACATCGCTTCCGTCTGTTCCATCTGAAACTTCACTTCCACTTCCTGCCGATCCATCTTCGCCCGACGAATCATTTCCGTTTCCTGTTGCATCGTTTTCGTCAGATACGTCACTTCCGTCTTCGGTTTTGTCACCATCTTCTGACGCACTGCTTCCGTTTCCGATTTCGCCGCCCTCTTCCGATACGGTTTCTTCGTCTGTTTCATCAGACGAATCTGCCTCTACCGTTACAGCCGAATCATTTTCTGCCGCCAAGGCCGTAAAACCGTTAGAGCTTAATGCCATGCTAAATGCAAGGAATAGTGCTAATACTCTTTTCTTTTTCATTTTGACCTCCACATTTTTATCATTGCCGACAATATTGGTATTTTTGCTTATAATTATCCATATTATAACAGTTTCTTTTTGAACATACAAGATATTGTGGGAAAAAAATGAAAATTACTACAGATATTGTTAATTTCTTCCAAATAACTACGTATTGCCACCTTAATCCATAATCTTTCACAATAAAAAAGCAATTAATCCGAGCATATACTCAAACTAATTGCTTTATATACGTTATAACGTCTTAAAATATTGTGTAAATATTAGATTCCAAAACTTCCACTCACATCATCATTAATCACATAATAAGCCAGATGCTCTTCAGGTTTTACATAGATAGAAACCTTTTTGAAGTCTTTAGGATTATTGTTAAGATCATACTGCCATACATCTTTTGCAATATTTACCAAATCTTCCTGTGAATAAGTCTTGCCGGCAAACTGTAAAACAACTTCTACCTTGGATGACTTAGCCGATTTAGTAGTAGTCGCTTTGGCTGTAGTCTTGGTTGTTGTTTTAGTTGCTGCTGCCTTTGTTGTTTTCTTAGCTGCAGGCTTCTTAGCTGTTGCCTTTGTTGTTTTTGCTGCTGCCTTTGTTGTTTTTGCTGCTGCTTTCTTTGCAGGAGCTTTTTTTGCGGTTTCCTTAGCAGGCGCTTTCTTTGTTTCTGCCTTAGGAGCTTCCTTTACAACAGGTTCTGCTTTAACCGGTTCCACTTTAACCGGTTCTGCCTTAACTGCTGCTACTTTAGCTTCTTCTTTTTTTAAATCTGCAGCTTTAGCAGCTACCGCTTTAGCTGCCGGTTTTGCTACTGCTGTTTTCTTTGTTTCTGCCATAAATACTTTCCTCCCTGATACTAACCATTAAACTTTATTGTAATAGTAATCTAGTCATACATTATTCTTATAATCTCTCGATTATAGAAAAATTTTAACCCAAGCAAACTGTATTGTCAACTAACAAACTGTTACAAATATAAGCGCTTTTATGGCAAATATATATGCGAAATGCCATAAAAATTATCGTTTTTCTATTATTTTATATCATAAAATATAACAAAACCAATACTCCCAAAACAATTCTATACCATCCAAAAACCTTAAAATCATGTTTTTTGATGTATCCCATAAGGAATTTTATGACTGCAACCGATACGAGAAAAGCAACCACCATTCCCGCAAAAAGTATGGTCAGTTCTGTTCCTGTAAAAGAAAATCCAAACTTAACCAGTTTAAGAAGACTCGCTCCAAGCATAACCGGAATTGCCAGGAAAAATGTAAATTCTGCCGCTACCGTTCTGGACACTCCTATAAGCAATGCACCTACTATCGTGGCTCCCGAACGGGACGTTCCCGGAAAAATTGCTGCTATCAACTGAAATACTCCGATAAGCAACACTGTCTTATAAGTAAGCTGTCCCAGACTTGTAATTCTAGGTGAGATATTCTTATTGCGATTTTCGATTATGATAAACGCTATACCGAATACAATCAATGCAATCGCAACACAAGGCGGATTATAAAAAAGAGCATCAAATACATCATCAAATGCAAGCCCTATAACTGCAGCCGGTATACAGGCAGCCAGAATCTTAAACCACAGTTCAAAAATATCTTTTTTAATAAACGGTTTCTTTTTAAAATCAAAAGGGAAAATTTTGTCCCAAAAGAGGACTACCACTGCAAGTATGGCTCCCAGCTGTATAACGACCAGAAACATCTCCCAGAAATCTTCGGACACATCCAGTGTCACAAATTCATTGAGCAGTATCATATGCCCGGTACTGCTGATAGGCAGCCATTCTGTAATTCCCTCAACAATACCAAACAAAACCGCCTTTAATATTTCCAACATATATTTCCCTCCACGGTTATCTATATTCTGTATTCACAAACTTTCTAAACGCTTCAAGCGAGCGCTCTACCTTTTCCGTATCAATACAGTATGCAAGCCTGAAATATCCTTTCACCCCGAAAGTGTCGCTGGGCACAAGAATCAAGTCGTACTTCTTTGCTTTTTCGCAAAATGCAATCGCATCCTCCTCAAGGGCCTTGGGAAACATATAGAAAGTACCTCCGGGTTTCACACACTCAAAGCCGAGAGAAGTAAGTTCTTTATATAATATGTTCATATTCTTTTCATATACCGATAAATCCGAGGTTAAATCCAGTACCTGTGCTACGGCAAGCTGAATAATTGACGGCGGGCAGTTATGTCCGGTTCCCCTTGAAATCTGCCCGCACATATTCGTAATATACTCGGCATCGGTACATTCCGGATTTACCGCAACATATCCGATTCTCTCTCCCGGAAGCGAAAGTGACTTGGAATAGGAATAGCAGGAAAGAGTGTTTTTATAAAATTTTGATATATACGGCGAATCCGTACCTTCAAAAATAATTTCCCTGTATGGTTCGTCTGAAATCAGGAAAATATCATGACCATACTCTTTTTCCTTGGCCCGCATAAGGTCGGCAAGCTTTTGTATGGTTTCGGTTGTGTATACAATACCCGAAGGGTTATTTGGTGTATTTATAAGAACTGCCATAACCTTTTCGGTAAGCATCTCTTCAAAAGCTTTAAAATTAATCTGAAAATCCTCAACGTTGGCAGGCACTACTTTAAGAACCGCGCCGCTTAGATTTATATATGGATTATATTCCGGAAAATAAGGAGCAAAGATAATAATCTCATCTCCCGGCTGAGTGACACATCTTACCGCATGCGCAATTGCTCCCGCAGCGCCGGTGGTCATAAAAATATGGTTTCCCGTATAGTTCATCCCAAAACGCTGATTCAAGGATTCGGCTATTTTTTCCCTAACCGAAGGTATACCCAGACTCTGGCTGTAGCCATGCAGCTCCATCGGATCACGGTTTGAAAGCAGGTCTATCATTACATCGGTAAACTTCTGCGGTACAGGAACCGAAGGATTACCCAAACTGTAATCAAATACATTTTCATACCCGATTTCCCGGCCTCTGGCTGTTGCAAATTCCGAAAGCTGCCTGATAACAGATTTCCCTTTTAACATATCTTTGTACTTTTGTACTATCATAAATTTCCCTTTCCGAACAACATTATTAGTGTCTCATACAAATTATCAAATCTACTCAGCCTTCTCTAAATATTCAATCAATGCTTCATAACAGCTTTCAGCATCTCTATAACCTTCTTCATAAAGCGCATCCAGTTTTACTTTGTCTTTCTCCACTCTTCCCACATCGCTCTTATGTTTTGGACGAAGCACAAATATTTTGTCCTTACTTTGCATCTCTTCAATGTACTGCACTGTAGTATTATATGTTATATGCCTTTCACGCATCAGCTCATATACTTTAGGATAACGTATGTAGCGTGCCTTGATCATAGCTAACTGGGCCATGTCCGCAGGCTCTCTCACATAGCCCTCCTCCTTGGTCATTACTACTACATTCTTTCTGTTTCCGTCTTTTATGGATCTTCTTACCGGTATCGAATCCGAAATACCTCCATCAAGATACAATTCACCACCTATCCGGACATTTCTTGAAACCAGAGGGAGTGAACTGGATGCACGTACAGCCACAATGTCTCTGTGCATATCTTCAATCGGCATGTATTCTGCCTTACCCGTCTTGATATTGGTAACTACCGCGTATGCTTTGCCTTGATAATTTTCAAATGCATCATAATCATAGGGATTCAAGTACTCGGGTATAAGCCCGTAACACATATCGGCCCCAAACAGATCTCCGGTTTTTATCAGACTTTCAACGCTGCAATATGATTTTTGACCAAGATAGTCAATAGCTACCTGATATGCTCTTTTTTTCTGCTTCGATAAATAGCTGCACATATGACAGGCTCCTGCCGATACTCCATAACAGCTTGAAAATTCTATATCCTTATCCAAAAAGAATTCTAACACTCCGGCGGTATACATCCCCTTCATTCCGCCGCCTTCTAAAATCAGTCCTGCCTGGTACACGATAGCCTCTCCTCTTTCTCAATTTGGAACACGAATCTGTAGTGCCTCTTTCTTATTTTCAACAACCACTTTCAGATGACTGCCGCCATATTCACCGTCCAGCGTCCATGCGGCTTCCTCATCCGATTCTATTGTAAGTTTGGAAGTTTTAAAACTTTTAATAAACTCTGATTCAATCTTTTTATCCGTAAGCGCTGCCATAATATTATTCATTTCTTTGGCAATTGTCGGCATTCTTACAAGCGTCACCTCAAAAAGTCCATCATTTAATTCCACATCTTTTCCGGTAATTCCTTTAAATCCACCTATAGAATCGGAATTGGTTATCATACCAAAAATGTAGTCGTCTTCAAGGCAAATATCATCATACATAATTTTCATATGATAAGGTTTGATTGAAGAAAGTCTTTTAACGCCCTCCAGGAGATATGCGGTATGCCCGAGAACATTTTTAATATCCTGCTTGGTCTCATATGATACATCTGTAAAAAGTCCAAAAGCCGCAACGTAAATAAAACTGTCATTATTAAACGCGCCAATATCACAGCCGAAAGTACTGCCGTTTACAACAACATCCGCCGCTTTAATCATATTCCTAGGAATCCTCAGACTATTTGCAAAATCATTGGTACTTCCCGCAGGAACATAACCTATTGGGAGCCTTTCCTCACATTGCATCATCCCTGTAACAACTTCATCCAGCGTTCCGTCACCGCCGCTGCATACCACAATATCATAGCCTGACCTTCGCTCTCTCACGGCCTTAACGGCATCTCCCGGTTCCTGTGTAGGATATGCGGTCACTTCGTATCCTGCTTTGACAAAAATATCAATAATATCAAGCAGGTTACTTCGAATCTGTGCCTTACCGGCCCTTGGATTATAGATAAAAAGCATATTATTACCCATTTTAATCTCCCGTTCGTCCTGTGAAAAAGAGACTCCCGCAGCCGGAAATCTCTTTCATCTTATGCCTTACTGTTTGCCGCCCAAAAAATTTTCAATACCTGCAACTGCCGCCTCTTCATCATCACCGTCTGCAATGACAGTCACAGTTTCACCCTGATCAAGCCCAAGGCCCATCATGCCCATTATACTTTTGGCATTAACTTTTTTGTTAGCCGACTCGATATAAACTCTGCTGTCATACTGACTTGCCACCTGTACAAGCATAGCTACCGGTCTGGCTTCCAAACCGCCTTCCAATTTGATTTGGACAGATTTTTGAATCATAAAAACTCCTCCTTTATAACCTCATATGTTCAGCAATCTCACTTAATTTTCTAAGCCGATGATTTACTCCGGATTTTCCCACCGCCGGCTCCAGATATTCCCCCAATTCTTTCAATGGCGCCTCCGGGTACTCCAAACGAACCTCTGCCATCTGACGCAGATTATCCGGTAGTTTTTCAAAACCGTACTGTTCTTTTATTAATAAAATATCTTCAATCTGCTTAGATGCCGCATTCACTGTTTTGGTAATATTTGCAGTTTCACAGTTTACACGCCTGTTAATAGAATTACGCATATCTTTTACTATCCGGAGATTTTCCAGATTCATCAAAGATACATGTGCCCCCATTACATTAAGCAAATCTACGATTCCGGCTCCTTCTTTCAAATAGACTACATAATATTTCTTACGCCTGATTATCTTGGCTTCTATTTGAAATTCCTGAATTATGTTTCGCAACTGCTCTGCCTGTAAAACACTGCTGCATACAAATTCAAGATGATAACTTTTCTTAGGGTCACTCATAGATCCAACGCAAAGAAAAGCCCCTCTTAAATAAGCCCGCGCACAACAATTGTTCTTAATTAATATAGAATTTACCGGCATATCAAGTGAAATAATATGATGGTCGCTGTCATACAGGTGCAGAGCCTGAATAACCCTTTCCTCATCCGCTTCCTGCATAGCATTATATATATTAAATGTTTTTTTTAATAATGTAAAGCATTTTCTGATAACTGCTTCATTTTCCATCGCTTCTAATCTTAAATGAAGATTATCATCCGTAAGACGTCCGGCAAAATGTATTAAGGCTGCAAGCTCTGCCAACTGGCAGTGTCTTGCGGAATTTATATATGTCTCCAGTTCTTCTTTAACCTCTCCGGAAAACGACACGACTGTCACCTTCTTATCTTATATCTCTGTGGTACAATTTAAGTCCATAGCTGCCATGGTTCTTCATTCTGCCATATAATTCATTGGCAAGTGTAACGCTTCTGTGTCTGCCGCCCGTACAGCCAATTGCTACAACCAGCTGATATTTTCCCTCTTTAATATAATTCGGAATCAAAAAGTTCAGCATGTCCACAAGTTTATCCATAAAGTCAGAGGCTTCCAGAAAACTCATAACATAGTCCTGTACCTCTTTATCATTACCTGTCTTATGTTTCAATTCATCAAAGTAGAACGGATTCGGCAGGAATCTGACATCAAAAACCAAATCCGCATCTGCCGGAATTCCGTTTTTAAATCCAAAGGAAATAATAGTTATCATCAGAGAATTATAATCCTCATTTCTGACAAATATGCGATCCAGTTCCTCTTTCAATTCTCTTGTAAGCAGATTGGAGGTATCAATAATATAATCCGCATTTTTCTTTATACCTTCCAGGATAGCTCTTTCCTTTTCAACACCTTCAGCCACTCTGCCTTCCGGGGAAAGGGGATGCATTCTTCTTGTTTCCTTGTAACGCTTAATAAGTACGTTATCACCGGCATCCATAAAAAGAATTTCAAATGTATAACCATCGTCTTTAAGTTTTTGCAGTATTCTGTGTACATCCTCAAAGGGCTGGTCGGCACGCACATCCAGCCCCAGCGCCACTTTTGTAATTTCCGTGCCCGGCGTCATTATAAGTTCCATAAATTTTTCAATAAGCGGAACCGGGAGATTGTCAACGCAATAATAGCCTGCATCTTCCAGCATCTTAAGTGCGGTACTTTTACCACCGCCGCTCATTCCGGTCACTACTACAAATCTCATCTTTTAACCTGCTTTCTTTAGAACTCTCCCAGAAAAATTACTTCAGGCTCTAAAGTAACCTGAAAACGTTCCTTAACTTTTTCCCGAACTTCTTCAATTACCTCTTTAATATCTGCCGCCGTCGCGGTTCCTGTATTGATAACAAACCCGCAATGCTTATCCGAAACTCTGGCTCCTCCTATGCTGTAACCCCGTAGTCCCGCATCCATTATCAACTTTCCGGCAAAATACCCTTCCGGTCGTTTAAAAGTGCTGCCGGCACTGGGAAAATTAATAGGCTGCTTGCTTCTGCGTTTCTCCATAAGCTCTTCCATTTTCTGCCGGATTTCTTCCTTATGTCCTTTCTGTAACCGAAGAACAACCTCCAGTACAATAAAGGGTCTGTTCTTAATAATACTGGTACGATAACCAAATTCCATAGTATCATTATCCAATATTAGAATCTTACCTTCCTCATCCATGACCTTGACGGACTCAGTTATCTGCTTCATTTCACCGTCATAGGCGCCCGCATTCATAACTATGCCTCCACCAACGCTGCCCGGAATCCCTACCGCAAATTCCATTCCGGTAAGCTCGGCATCTCTTGCAGCTACAGCAGTTTGCGTTAAAAGGGCTCCTGCTTGAGCGAAAATCCGTTCATCTTTTATCTCAATTTTATTCATCCCTGCACTGAGACTGATAATTATTCCCCGATAACCTTTATCTCCTACAAGAAGATTGCTTCCGTTTCCTAAAATAAAATATTCCTGACCCACCTGATTAAGATAGGGAACTAATGTTATCAATTCCTCTTCCTTTTCTATCAAAACCATGCATTCAGCTTCGCCACCTACCCTAAAAGTAGTATGTTTACTCATAGGTTCATTAAACAACACCCTGTCTTCCGGAATAATATTTTTAATATAATCATACATAGATGTTCCCAAACTCAATTTTTGCCCCGTCTCATTTCTTAATTATTATGCATTTATAATTTATCTAATACCACAACTTGCGATGTTTGCGCGAAAGCACAAACTCGCGGGTGAAATTAAAAATTTCACCCTAATCTAATACCATTTTGGCTGCGCCATAAATTCCAGCATCATTTCCGAGCGATGCCAATGCAAACCGCGTATCCCTGCTGCCATGGAAAACCGTTTCTTCAAATGCAGGCCTGATATAGTCAAACAATACCTCTCCTGCCTTGGAAACACCGCCTCCAATGACAAATATTTCCGGATTTATAATACCGGCAATAATGGCAAGACCTTTTCCAAGATAATTCCCAAATTGCCCGGCAACCTCAATCGCCAGTTCATCTCCTGCTTTTACAGCATCAAAAACAGCTTTTGCCGATAGTTCTCCGCTCCTTAATATGCTATCCTTATTACTTGAATCCAGGACCCTGCGGGCAAGTCTGGTAATACCTGTTGCCGAACCGTACTGTTCCAGACAGCCATGATTACCGCAGCCGCATTCCTCTGTTTCGTTATCTTCCACATGAATATGCCCAATTTCTCCGCCTGCGCCGGTTGCACCGGAAAGTATTTCACCATTAATAATGATTCCGCCTCCGATACCTGTGCCAAGCGTTACCGCAACAATATTTTTATATCCTTGTCCGCCGCCTTTCCACAGTTCGCCGAGCGCTGCCACATTTGCATCATTACTTGCCTCTATTCTTATTCCGTCAAGCAGGCTGCCTAATTCTTTTTTTAGATCAAACCGGTTCCATCCAAGGTTAACCGCCTTATGCACTACGCCGTCTCTATCCACCGGTCCCGGTACTCCTACACCCACTCCTGCAAGATTTTCTTTGGCAATGTTTTTTTCGTCCATTTTGTTCCTAATGCTTGCAGCAATATCCGGCAGAATATTTTTTCCGCCGTCAACCGTTCTGGTAGGAATCTCCCATTTATCCAGAACATTTCCATTAATATCAAACAAACCAAGCTTCACGGTTGTACCGCCTACATCTACTCCAAAAATATGACTTTTCATAACTCATCCCCCTCTACTCATCCTCTTCCTCACGTTTCTTGGCAAGAGATTTCTGGACACGGTGATATAATTCCTGAGCCGCATTATAACCCATTTTCTTCTGGCGGTGATTAACTGCCGCCGACTCACAAATAACTGCCAGATTACGTCCGGGTCTGATAGGAATATTATGACAAACTATCTTATTTCCAAGATATTCCGTATATTCCTCCTCTAAGCCCAGCCTGTCATATTCCTTATCTTTATCCCACTCTTCCAGTCGTATCACCAGATCCACCGACTGTGTATCCCTTACGCTGGAAGCACCAAAAAGAGCCTTTACATCTATAATGCCTATACCCCTCAGCTCTATAAAATGTTTTGTTACATCAGGGGCTGAACCCACCAGAGTATCCTCACTGACCTTCCTAAGCTCCACCACATCATCCGTTACAAGACGATGCCCTCTTTTAATTAATTCAAGGGCTGCCTCGGACTTACCGATACCGCTTTCACCGGTAATAAGAACACCCTCTCCATAAACATCCACGAGAACGCCGTGTACCGAAATACAGGGGGCCAGTTGTACATTCAGCCATCTTATAACCTCAGCGGTAAAAGCCGATGTTGCTTTCTTGCTCATCAAAAGCGGCACTCCATGTCTTACCGCAATTTCCCTGAATAAATCGTCCGGCTGCAATTCCCTGCAGAAAATAATTCCCGGAATAGGATTGGATAAAAATGCCTCATAATTTTCCAACTGAACCTTCCTATCCAAACTAATCATATAAGAGTATTCAACAAATCCTATCACCTGCAAACGGCTTGCATCAAAATGTTCAAAATATCCGGCAATCTGAAGTGCAGGTCTGTTAATATCCGGCTGCGTAACTTTTATTTTGGAAATATCAATTTCCGGTGTGAGGTTCACACAATCCATTCTTTCAATTACTTTGGATAAGCTGATACTTGACATAAATCATTCCCCCATAATTTTAATTATCTGTACCGGACCATGTCCTCTGAATCTTCGGAATATATTTTAGCACAATGAAGCTGCAATATCAATCTATCTCACCTTCCTGTCATTCATAAAAATTCATTAATCCGTACTTTCGTCTGTTTCCTCCGTATGAAAAAATTCATACACCTGCCTTGCAATATGTTCAGGAATCTCTGAAACTTCACAAAGCTGAGCAACCTGTGCATTTTTTATTTCTTCTATGGATTTAAAATGCTTCATCAGCGCCTTACGCCTGGCCGGTCCTATACCGGGAATATCATCCAGCATTGATTTAACCTGTGCTTTAGAGCGTAGGGAACGATGGTATTCTATCGCAAACCTATGTGCCTCATCCTGTATTCTTGTAATAAGTTTAAACCCTTCCGAATGTGTATCAATCGGAATCTCCACATTATTATAATAAAGTCCTCTGGTTCGATGATTATCATCTTTGACCATGCCGCATACCGGAATGTCAATATGCAATTCGTCAAGCACCTGCAGAGCAACATTAACCTGCCCTTTTCCGCCGTCCATTAAAAGCAGGTCCGGAAATTTTGTAAAGCTTCCGAATTCTTTATCAATTTCTTTTCTGTCAAGCTCCGCCTTTTCCTCCATACCATGTATGAATCGTCTGGTAAGCACCTCTTTCATACAGGCATAATCATCCGGTCCCGAAACCGACTGTATTTTAAATTTCCTGTAATCACTGCGCTTCGGTTTGCCCTTTTCATAAACAACCATGGAACCCACATTGGCAAAACCGCTTATGTTGGAAATATCAAAAGCCTCCATACGACTGACTGCTTCAAGCCCTAAAAGTCCTGCAATTTCTTTAACCGCACCTATCGTACGCCCTTCTTCTCTCTTAATGCGCTCTTTATCCTGACTTAAAACAAGCTGCGCATTTTGTGCCGCCAGCTCTACCAGTTTCTCTTTGCTGCCTTTTTTAGGAACTCGCAAATATACTCTGCTACCCTTCCTCATACTGAGCCATTTTTCCAGAATATCAATATCCGCAATATCCTCCTGCAGCATAAGCTCCCTTGGTATAAACGGTGTTCCCGCATAAAATTGTTTAACAAAATCCAGCAGAATCTGAGCGCCATCATAACCTGACACATGTGTCATATAGTAGTGTTCCCGCCCTATTAATTTACCGCCTCTTACAAAAAATACCTGTACGACCGCATCTGTTTCATCCTTTGCCAGCGCTATGATATCCTTGTCCTCACCATCACTGTCGGTTATCTTCTGTTTCTGGGCCACGCTTTTGACGCTGTTATATAAATCCCTGAATCGTATAGCTTCTTCGTAATCAAGATTCTCCGAAGCCTCATTCATCTTCTGCTCAAGTTCCTGCAAAACAGGTTTATAATTCCCGGTCAGGAAATCCAGCGCCTGTTCAACGCGCTTTCTGTATTCTTCCTTGCCGATATAATCCTGGCAGGGAGCTAGGCATTGTTTTATATGATAATTTAAACACGGACGATCAAGACCAATGTCTCTCGGAAGTTTACGGTTGCACGTTCTGAGCTGATACAGTTTATTCATCAGCTCTATTGTATCTTTTACTGCTGCCGCACTTGTATACGGTCCGAAGTATTTTGACTTGTCATATTTTTTTCTGTCGGTAAAATTATTCATATCCCGCGAGAACAAAATTCTCGGATAATCCTCTCCCATAGTAACCTTTATATACGGATAGGTCTTATCATCTTTCAACATAGTATTATACTTCGGACTATGCTCTTTTATCAAATTATTTTCCAGAACAAGAGCCTCTAATTCCGAATCGGTGACTATATATTCGAATCTTGCAATCTGCTCAACCATTCTGTCTATCTGCGGTCCGCGTCCTACTATTTTACGAAAGTACGAACGCACCCTGTTGTGAAGATTAATTGCTTTTCCCACATAGATGATTGTATCATTTGCATCATGCATAATATAAACTCCCGGACTGTTAGGGAGTTTTTTTAATTCTTCAGCTACATCAAACATTGTTTTCTCCGATTTCAAAACAGCATAAGGCAAAGCCTGTTATTCCGCTTTGCCTTTGTTTTCACTTATGATTCATTTATATCTGTACCACTCACATCCGGTTCATTTTCATCGGTTCTATTCTCATCAGACTGCTCGACTATATTATTACTTTCTTTTCTTAAGGCCTGTGAGAAATCATACTCTATATTCGATTGTGAAAAGCGGCCCACATTAGGCTGTTCTATTGACTGATTCGGTCGATATTCCTGTTGATTCTCTGTTTGCTGCTCTTTGCTCTCAGTCTGCTCACCCTCGGCCTTCTTATGAGGATCTATCTTAAACCGCTCTTCCTTATCCTTTTTCTTATCATCTTCCTCCGGTTCAGGAATACCTTTTTCCTTACGATATATCTTCATAAATTCCTTACCGGTAATCGTTTCTTTTTCAATCAGATAATCTGCGAGCTTATCCATTAATTCCCTGTTCGCCTTAAGCAGCTTCTTAGCCTGCTTATAACTGTCGTGCAATAACTTCATAACTTCCGTATCAATATCTGCTGCAGTCACATCCGAACATGTAAGAGAAGCTCTTCCGTCAAGATATTGACTCTCCACTGTAGCGAGTCCCATCAATCCGAATTTCTTGCTCATACCGAATCGGGTAATCATATTGCGTGCAATGCTTGTTGCCTGCTCAATATCGTTTGCCGCTCCTGTCGTTACCGTATCAAAGACTATTTCTTCCGCTGCACGGCCTGCCAGCAGACCCACCAGCCTGTCCTTAAGTTCTGCTTCCGTATCAAGATATTTTTCTTCTTCAGGCACATGCATAACATAACCGAGCGCACCCATTGTTCTTGGTACGATTGTAATCTTCTGTACGGGTTCGGAATTTTTCTGCAATGCACTGACAAGAGCATGTCCGACTTCATGATATGAAACAATCTTACGCTCTTCCTTGCTCATAATGCGGTCTTTTTTCTCTTTTCCTACAAGCACCTGCTCCACCGCATCAAACAAATCCTTTTGACTCACAAATTCCCTGCCCATCTTAACGGCATTGATTGCCGCCTCATTAATCATATTGGCAAGGTCGGAACCAACCGCACCTGAGGTTGCAAGCGCAATCTCATCCAAATCAACGCTCTCATCCATCAGCACATCTTTGGAATGAACTTTCAATATTTCCACACGACCTTTTAAGTCAGGCTTGTCTACAATAATTCTTCTGTCAAAACGTCCCGGACGAAGCAAGGCTTTATCAAGAATTTCCGGACGGTTAGTTGCCGCAAGAATAATAATTCCTTTTTTACCGTCAAAACCATCCATCTCTGAAAGCAGCTGATTCAATGTCTGCTCACGTTCTTCGTTTCCTCCGCCGTATTTTGTGTCACGGCTTCTTCCTATTGCATCAATCTCGTCTATGAATACGATACAAGGTGCATTTTTTTCAGCTTCCTTGAACAAATCACGTACACGCGAAGCGCCGACCCCGACATACAGCTCGATAAAATCCGAACCTGATAATGAGAAAAACGGTACATGCGCTTCTCCTGCGACTGCTTTTGCCAACAAAGTTTTACCCGTTCCGGGAGGTCCTACCAAGAGAGCTCCCTTTGGAAGTCTGGCGCCTATCTTGGAATACTTACCCGGATTATGCAGAAAATCTACCACTTCCACAAGGGATTCCTTGGCCTCATCCTCTCCTGCAACATCCTGAAAAGTAATTCCTGTTTCTTTCTGCACATAGACCTTGGCATTACTCTTGCCTACACCCATCGGGCCGCCGCTGCCCATCCTTTTAAACAAAAGACTGAGCAGTCCCCACATAAGCAGTACCGGAAGAACATAATACAGCAGAACCGTAATAATAATGCTTGAGCTGTCCGATACCTGCTTATTCAGCTTGATGCCATGCTCCAATAATCTCTCGGTAAGAGCGTCATCTTCCATTCGGCCTGTATAATAAGTGATATTTCCGCCATAAGCATATATAAACGGATTATTGCTTCCACTGTTTTTCGGATAAATGGTAATTCTATCCGAATCAATAACAACACTTTCAATTTCATTATGCTCTATCATGCTTATAAATTCATTATAACTGATCTCCTGATTGGATGAACCGGTCATAAATTTCATAAACATACTGATACTGAACAATGTAATCAAGGCTGCAATGATCAAGATAACAAAGCTCTGTTTCTTAGGATCGTTACCATTTCCGTTCGGACCGCCTGAACCTCCCTTATTGTCCTGTCCTCTGTTTGAATTGTTATTGTTGTTATTATAGTTACCATCATATTGGTTTAGATTATTATCCATTAATGAGGTATCCTCACTTTCCAATAAATCCGGCTCATTTGAAACCGTTTTTATTTTTCATCTATCCCTATTATATTTAACAGATTTTTATAAATCAATAAGAGATTTGTGAATTTATATACACAAGTATTAAAGATTTATAAAGTTTTTTCATAAATTTTGCTTTTATAGTAGATTTTTCCTGCTTCCGCATTGTATAATAGGACAAGAAAAGAGTTGGCAAGACAGTCAAATAAGTTCTAATGAAAAGAGGGCAAAATGGCAGTAAAATATGTATTCGTAACCGGCGGAGTTGTTTCCGGACTTGGTAAAGGAATTACCGCCGCATCTTTGGGCAGATTATTAAAGGCGCGTGGATATAAAGTAACCATGCAAAAATTCGACCCCTATATAAATATTGATCCCGGCACCATGAATCCTATACAACATGGTGAGGTTTTTGTTACGGAAGACGGTACGGAGACCGATTTGGACTTAGGACATTATGAGCGCTTTATCGATGAAAATCTTGATAAAAACTCCAATGTCACTACCGGAAAGGTGTATTGGTCCGTCCTTCAGAAGGAACGCCGCGGCGATTATGGCGGAGGAACCGTTCAGGTTATTCCCCATATCACAAACGAAATCAAGGGCAGGTTTTATCGAAATTTCACAGATTCCGAAACCAGAATAGCTATAATAGAAGTAGGCGGAACGGTGGGAGATATTGAAAGCCAGCCTTTCCTTGAATCCATACGTCAGTTCCAGCATGAGGTCGGCAGGGAAAATGCTATTTTAATTCACGTTACCCTCATTCCTTATCTGAGAGCCTCTCAGGAGATGAAGACCAAGCCGACTCAGGCAAGTGTCAAAGAATTGCAGGGAATGGGTATTCAACCGGATATCATAGTATGCCGCAGTGAATATCCATTAGATCAAGGCTTAAAAGATAAGATTGCACTGTTTTGTAATGTACCAAGTAACCATGTTCTTCAAAATCTTGACGTAGAATATTTATACGAAGCGCCTCTTACAATGGAAAAAGAACATTTGGCTCAGGTTGCATGCGAATGTCTCAAACTTGACTGCCCTGAACCTGACTTAACTGACTGGACCTGTATGGTAGAATCCCTTCGTACATCTACCGATGAGATAACAATTGCGCTTGTAGGTAAATATACGCAGCTTCATGATGCCTATATCAGCGTTGTAGAGGCACTTAAGCACGGCGGTATTTCCAATCATTGCGTAGTCAATATTAAATGGGTGGATTCAGAAACCGTTACCGCAGACAATGTTGCGGATATTCTCAATGATGTAAATGGAATTCTTGTTCCCGGTGGATTTGGCGACAGGGGTATTGAAGGTATGATTCATGCTATCCGCTATGCAAGGGAAAATAAAGTTCCATATCTTGGATTATGTCTGGGAATGCAGTTATCCATTGTAGAATATGCTAGAAATGTTCTTGGTTATAATGACGCACACAGTATTGAATTGGATCCGAATACTACCCACCCGGTAATTGCATTGATGCCTGATCAGAGTGATGTGGAAGATATCGGCGGTACATTAAGACTTGGCTCCTATCCTTGTATTTTGGACGAGTCCTCCAAAGCATACGAACTATACGGAGAAAAAACCATTCACGAAAGACACAGACACCGCTATGAAGTAAATAATGATTACCGCAATGTTTTAACAGAAAACGGAATGAAACTCTCAGGGCTCTCTCCTGACAGCCGAATTGTCGAAATGTGCGAATTGCCTGATCATCCGTTCTTCGTTGCGACACAGGCACATCCGGAACTTAAATCCAGACCGAACAGACCGCATCCTTTGTTTAGGGGATTGGTTAAGGCCGCTTTGGAATTTAAAGATATAAAATAAGACTAATACTAAAAATGTCGGAAAGATATATTTGCATATCTCTCCGACATTTATTTCATTATATTTAAGTAAAAGTAAAGCAGTTTCTCCGCTTCCAGCACAATGTCATATCCGTTCTTAGAAACAAGTTTTGTCGCAGCACTCCTATCGCCTGCTTCAACATCCAAAATTGCTTTTGCCCATACCTCGTCTGTTTCTTCTAAGCTAAGAATTTTAACCTTTCCAATCAGGTCAATCACCGGATATCGATTTGATACCACACAGGGTAGTCCGGCAGCCTGAGCTTCAACCAATGCGACAGGTAAACCCTCATACAATGATGGAAGGAGAAAAACATCCATTGCAGATAAAAACTTTGGTACATTATCTCGTTTCCCCAAAATAAAAATATTCGGGATGTCTTTTGCACGCCTCTCAACTTCCTCTTTCAGTGGTCCATCACCAATAATCACAAGCGAACTATCAGCTTG
Organism: Lachnospiraceae bacterium; assembly: GCA_022510525.1. GTDB lineage: Bacteria > Bacillota > Clostridia > Lachnospirales > Lachnospiraceae > UBA3282. The sequence continues at coordinate 46,780 of JAFLTH010000014.1, forward strand.
CTCTTTATGAACCGCTTTGAAAAAATCTATCATTCTTAATACATTCTTTTGTTCATGAAGGCGGCCAACAAATCCTACAACAGTGCCAATTAAACCTAATTCCTGCCTTATCTGCTCTCTTGAGTCCTTATCAAATTTATATATATCTAAATCTATCGCATTGTTGATAACTGTAAAGGCATTGTTGCCAAATACCCATTGGCCGGCATCTTCAGAACATGCCAGAAGATGCGTCAATAAACCACTCACAAAAGGCTTAAACAAATAATGCTGCCACAACACATTACATCTTGTGTTGTGTGAATGTCCTATAATAGCAGGAACTTTACACTTTCTTGCAACAATCGCATCCATAGCCATACTGGCTGAGTTTTGATGTATATGCACAATCTTATATCCGTTTTCTTTGATGACTTTTTTAAGCTCCTTCATATATTGAAACGGCTTTCCGGAGCGAGAAGGCAATCTATGTATTACCCCTCCCAATCGCATAATTTCATCATCATATCGTTCCGGACTTGATGAACACGTAACAAAATCAAATTGAACTTTCTCCCTGTTAATATACCTATAGTAGTTCATAACCACTGATTCAACGCCGGCATATCCAAGAGATCCAATTACCTGCAACACACGAATCATAAATAACTTCCTATTATCAATCTCATATCTTCTACAATAGAATAAAAAATACCGTTTCCCTAAACTATGTTTAGAGAAAAGGTATAAAAATAATGAGCCACTGGGGATTCGAACCCCAGACAACTTGATTAAAAGTCAAGTGCTCT
>JAFLTH010000140.1 GCA_022510525.1 Lachnospiraceae bacterium
ATGCCCGCTATTCTGCATGGGCAAAAGAGTTCTTGACTCCGTTTTGATATAACGCTTGCATTTTTCGTTTCATGAATTTCTCCCCTTTCCTTGGTTTTAATATATTACGTTCTGATAACGTGTTTGTATGAGTAAATTGTATCATATTTTAACGTTTGCTGCATCCATTGCCACTTATTTCCTATCACAACCACAATGCCTCACTTAAAATCTTCTGTGCCCTGACATCTTCAATACAAACCATTTTAACAAGAAGCCATGCCCGCTCCTCTTCCGTCATTTCAGCAATCCGATCTGCAGAATCAGAACTTTGTAGATTTGATATAATACCATCAAGACATTCCGCCTTATATTTTGCGGCGTTCATTGCTTCCCGCCATGCCTGCTGCTTCTTTTCAAGCAACTTGAACAAAAGTTCTTTCGTTGTTTTCCCGTCAGTAACCATTTTGATTTCATCGAGGGAAAACCCCAATGCTTTGAGCTCCAGCAACGCATTCAACTGCTGTACTTGTTCAGCCGAATAGTAACGATATCCATTCGAAGCATCTACTTTTACCGGCTTTATAATTCCCTTCTTTTCATATAAACGCATTGCCTTTCTGGAAACACCAAAAAACTCTGCAATTTCTCCGATTAGCATGAGATTGTCTTTCATAGGCACCTTCCGTTCAAATAATTTGTGATTCACTACTCTTCAAATGTATCGTTGATCCTTTTTATGCACACTGAATTCGCCCTTAGGTTGTTTAAGCAGGTAATGAGCATAAGCATCCCTGCTAATATAGCGCCTCTCACCTGAAAACAATAAACCACATCCGAAAAAACCATAGTTCCATTATATATAAACATATATCCCAGAAGCAGAATCATCAGATATCCACCCATACCGAACAGACGCATAAACACATCGCCCAAAGCACTTCGCACATGCATTTTCATATTAATCTTCATCAGTTTCCTGCTGGCCCCATCACAGGTTTTCATCATCAATTCTCCGGCATTATATAGCAAAATCGTATCTGCATCTGCAATAAGCGGCTTAATAGCGGAAGTATTATCCGAAAGGAAATTCTGAGATTCTTCCTTCAGCTTTGGAAGATACCCAAGCACTATTTTATAGTTAATCAATAATTGAGGAAGAATTAATAACCATGTTACACCAAACAAAAGGAAACTGCTTCTGAACATCAGGAAAGAGGACACCAATGTATTTATGACAGCAACCACTACATGCGGAATATTCAACGGACCGTTCATCATTGTAAAAGCTGCTTGTAAATCACTATTTAATCTCGTAATCCACTCCCCGCCAAAATGAGAATCTACCCTTTTGAGAGGCATACTCAGAATTTTACTGAACATTACTTTCTGAACCTCCACCTCAGTTTTAGCGGAAAATGCTGCATAACTGCTCCACACAGTTCCATTATAGATAAACAGCATGACACATATCAAGCCATAAACCACACATATTGCTGCTAGCTTACCCGAATTGCCCGTCTCCAAACAGAGAAAAACAGACTTCAATAAACCTGCTAACATCCAAGTTCTAAGCGCATCAAAAGGAGACCTCAAAAGCAGTAAAAATATGTATTTGCGCCGGATGCCCATTCTCTTTATCAATTTCCCAAGGTCACTCACAAACCAGTTTTCCTCCTTTCATACGGTAGATCGTATAACTGCTATCCAACGTCTCTTGATGATGAGTAACGTGAATCACTGTCTTACCATCCGTCAGCCTATTTAAGGCATTCAAAACCGAATGCCCGGTATCCTGGTCCAAAGCGGAAACCGGCTCGTCCAGCAGAACAATTGGCGCATCCTTGCAAAGTGCTCTGGCAATTTGAATGCGCTGCGCCTGCCCGCCGGATACCTGATTCCCCCGCTCTCCTACATTCGTGTCCAATCCATTCGGAAGACCCTCGATCCACTTCGTAAGGCTAGCATTCTCGCAGGCAGCTCTTACTTTCTCTTCTGAAATATCATGACCGCAAGTAATATTATCCCTGATAGACAAAGGAAAAAGGCTATTGTGCTGCATAACAAGAGCCACCTTCTCTCTGATTTTCTCTGGAGAACACTCTCCTGCTATGATAGTCTTTCCACAATCAGGTTCGTAGAGACCGGCAAGTATTTTCAATACAGTGCTTTTGCCGCATCCGCTGTCTCCCACGATGCCTATGTGTTCACCGGACTTCACGCTGAGCGACAGGTTCTTTATCATCATGTTATCCTCATATGAAAATGAGATATTTCCCAAGTATACTGCGTATTGATTCATGTTTGCTCCATTCATACTCCCTTCAGCACAAGTTTTTCTTGCAGCCTGCCAACAGATGCACTAAACTGTCGGTAATTGGCATAAATGCCCGGCATATTCTGTAAGAATCCCGAAACATTCCCCGACAGATTGATAAAAATATAAAAAGTCCCTATGCTGATTTCGCCATGAATCACCATGAATCCGCCAAAACCAAGCAAAAGTAAAAGCGGTATGAATGAAAGCACGCCGGAAAGAGACATGAGCCTGGCAGAAACCCGTTCTTTCTTGATATTTGTGTCTTCCCATTCCCAAAGTCTTTCCTGCATTGTGCTGCCAATCAGCTTGTTCGCGCCATAAATTTGAATAATCGGGAATAGATCCAGAATCATATCTGCCAGACCATTGATTTCTTTCTTGCTGTCTTGGCACTTTTCTGTATAATTTCTAATAATCTTACTGGAAAAGGAACAATAAACAACCAGTGGAACCACCGGAAGTATGGAAAGTGCAGCCAGTTTGGAATTCTGGCACAACAAAAACACAACGGTAACAATAAACATGCCAAATTGCTTCATTAATGAGAAGAGATTTTCATTCATATAATCAGAAATATCTTTCAACTCATTTTGCATAGCAGATTGCTCTTCTCCAATATTGAGTTTTGAAAGCATTCGAATATCACTTTCTAAATAGTATCTGACATATCCCATTCGCATTTCATGTGCAAAGACTTCACAAGTATAGGAAGCCAGATAGGATGACAAATACTCACTTATCGTATGTAAGAGAATTATATATATTCCGGTCATTATAAAAGGAAACAGTTCACTCTGCTGGTCCCCAAATTTAAAAAAATCTGAATCTCCCAATACATCTATCATCTCGGCTAAACATTTGTTCCAACATAAACCTAATATGATAGATAGGAATGTGAACAGAATCGCTATCGTAAAAAGTACTCTGTGTAATTTAATAAGCTGCTTTATAATTTTCAAAATAATTCTCCCTTATACGGTTTGATGCTTTCGGCATAGCTTTTCCAAACTTTCTCTATGTAGAAGTGTAAACTATGTCCCGAGGACAAGGTCAAGCAGAAAATTGGGTCTATAACATCTATAATAAAAAGAGCCTTCCAAAATCTTGGAAAGCCCCATAAATAGTGACACTTGTGTCAACCTCCACAACAATCTTCTTCTATATATCGCCACCCGAACCAAAACCGGAACCGTCATAGCCGCCGGACAGTTTACCGCTCGTACCACACCAATCACATGTAAAATTCGCGTTTTCCTTATTAATATTATTGCAGTTTAATTTGCCGCAAACACAGATTATAAAGCTCTTTGCCCCACAAAAAGGACACCCCGGATAATTGGCATCAGGACCGATACTACCGGTAATCTTCGTAGCGTCGTATCCTTCTCTCTTTGCAGATGCTTCTTTTACAGGAAATGCCCATGTATATTTCCATCCGCTGCCTGATTGCTCAAAACGGACTCCGTATGCTCTTCTGCCCTCTTTACACTTACACAATGCTATGCGGGCTTCCATTTTCTCTGTCATTCTTGTGCTCCTTTCTGCGGAATGCTTTTAAAAATCACAACTGCTATAACTGTGACAACAAATCTCGGTGTAATTCCAGTGCTCTCGCCTTCCACGTATGCTCTGAAGCAGCCAGTTCATACCCTGCAGAGGCTATTTGCTGCATCCGTTCTTCATCAGCCAACAACTCCTTAATGCGGTGTGGAAGGTCGGCCAGACTCGCGTATGAAAGGTCGAAAGACACCCATGTGTCCGCAGGCAGTACTTCCTCTAAATACTTCGAGGTCTCGGAAACTGCAACGGCACCGCACATCATTGCATTGAATACCCTGTCATGGCTGCCGTCTCTAAACCATGGCATCGAGTTTAAAATAATCTTACTGTCCTCCATCATCAATAGTATTTCTTCCGGAGAAACACAGCCGCCATAATGTACATTCGGTAGTTTCACCCAGTCAAAGACCTCCCACCCGTTACCGTATAATTCTAAAGGAATTCCCGCTTTTGCAACAGAACTGACAACTTTTTCCCGATAATAGGAACTTACAATGTTATCAAGAGTTGCACAAGAAGAAATAAACTTTCTCAATTCTTCATCCGGGAGGATAACACCTGCCTGTCGCAGTTCCTGCTCAATTACTGCTTCGATGGTATCCTCCGTATGAGTAATCAAATGTTCAAGAATCTGTTTCGCCGGAAAATCCCATCCTGAAAAATCATGTGGTATTCGATTTGTACTAAGACTGCCGGCATACAACACTTCCGTTTTTCTATCGGAAATCGGTTTATGCGTCGAATATCCGGAAAACCCACCAAGGGGCAGAAATCCATTACATGAAATATTCGGATAGAAGCGATGGACGTAATTCATATGATTACGGTCAACACATAATACGATTCCGTTGGAAGGGGTACGCATCAGTATTTCATCATGATACCAGTATGGATGATCCACCAAAATATTGATAGATGGAATCCCCAACGCCTCACACATATTTTCACCAGAAGAAAGTGTTGTTCCAAAGAAGGAATTATTGAAAGCAATCATCGCCGTAACAGGGTTCTCCTGCACATATTTAAGAAACGGTCCGAAGCCGTCATCCTTCGAAAGGTTTAATTCATAAATTTCATATCCCAACTCCAAAAAACCCTGTTTAAGTTGATTGGTGAACAAATTGAGCGTAGGAATATTGCTGTAGAACAAAACCAATCTCTTCCGACTCTCCCGGGATGTTTGCCCTTCCCCATAAGTATTGTCTCCCGAAAAAACATATTCTTCTTCCATACAACTATCCCCCTTAAAACATTGCCGCGGATATCAGCAGTGTACCTTAATATACTTCTTCCTGCGTAACAACCAGACCTTATAATTTGATTATACCACATGCAGTTCCAAAACTCATTGACATTATTAAAATCATTTATGATTATACTATATTTCATATATCTGTTTACAGCACACCGTCTAATACATCACGTCATAATAATGTTTCTCATCGTTGATGAACACTTGAATCAATCTACCTCCCGGACCTACTTCAACGATGTTTCCGTCATTCTCATCATAACCTGCTCTGGAGCCGAAACCGAAAGGAGCACATAACAATAGTCATCTGTCATTACCGATTGAATTGCATTAATTTCAACTCCTGCAGTGGAAACCGCAGCATGCTCCTGCTTGGCAATTCCCTCCTGATTCAACTGCTCTGCGAGTTCCTCAAAGACTCCCAACCAGTTTAGTGCCGCCTTCTTCTATTGTATTGATCGTGTCCATAAACTGACTATGAAATTGTTCAGGAACATTCTTATATATTTTCATATCCACGCCTCCTATTCGCCTAACAAACCTTTGAGTTCTTTTCTCGCATGATTCAATCTGCTTTTCACGGTTCCAATCGGAATTTTTAATACGTTTGCTATCTCAGCAACCGCATAATCTTCCAGATAATAAAGAATAACGCACATTTTCTGACTGAAACGGTCAATCGCATGATACAGGTCAATATATTCTTCTTTTATATAATTACTTAGGTATGTATTGTCCTTTTGTACCGCGTCGTCATAGGGTTGAAAACGTTTCTTCTTACGGAGAATACTATAACATTCGTTAATGACAATCCGTACAATCCATGTTTTGAAATATTTTATTTCTTTCAACTTATGCCTGTTCTCGTAAGCTTTCAATATGGCCTCCTGCACTGCGTCTGCGCAGTCTTGCTCATTGTGCAGTATCGAGAACGAGACATGAAACAGTGTCGGTTCCGAGTCCAGTGCCAGCCTTAAAAATTCGTCTTTATCCATCGATGCCTCTCCTATGTACAAAACATTGATGCATCCTAATGTTTTAACATGTACACAAATTAGATGCCCTATTATAACATTTGGTTCAAAAGACATACAATCGCAATAGACCTTGTTTTACAGGCATGGACGGTATATAATATGACAAGCGATTATTATGATTTTTAAGGAGGGATTTTATGGATATCAATGTGACTGGGGATGTGAAATATGTGGGCGTCAATGACCATGAAGTGGACCTGTTCGAGGGACAATACGTAGTTCCTAACGGTATGGCCTATAATTCTTATGTAATTCTGGATGAGAAGATAGTCGTCATCGATACGGTGGATCGGCATTTTACTCACCAGTGGCTGGATAACGTGGCGGCAGTTCTGGGCGGCAGAAAACCGGACTATCTGCTCATCCAGCATATGGAACCGGATCATGCCGGCAATATTGATAACTTTATGAAAATCTACGCCGATACGCAGATCGTGGCTTCCGCCAAAGCCTTTACCATGATGAATCAGTTCTTCGGCACCGACTACGCCGATAGACGCATCGT
>JAFLTH010000141.1 GCA_022510525.1 Lachnospiraceae bacterium
GAAGATATAAAAACTTACATAGAAATCAAATTGCTCTCATCCCCAGTATTTATCAACCTTTAAGCCATTTTATTGAGATACATAAATTTACATGAAACAGCCCCGAAAATAACGCTTCCTAGTTTCATATATATCTAAATCTCCTTTATTTATCAGTGTCTGCGTTTTTCCCTTTCTCACATCAAAAAAGAATCTAACGCGATTATAAAGTATAGCACAAAGACTCTGTTTTTTCAATCTTAATCAACAATTATCCCCTATTCCGCATGCTTTTGCAATCTGGCGTACGGTGGCATTGCATTCGATGATATAATTGGCAATATTGATTGCACGCTCTTCAATATAATCCTTCAAAGGAAACTCCTCAATTTGTATATCAATTTGATTATATATGGCGGATAAGATGGAAGAAACATGAAAACACAGGATAAGGAGAACACAATGGATATATTCGGACCAAAAAGAACAGAGAAAGAAAACGTCAGAGATTTGGCCACACAAGAAAAAAATCGTCCCATCACACGGGAAAACCGTACAGGAATCCCAACACACCTCAAAGAGCGTATGGAGAAGAGTACGGGTTTGCCACTTGATGATGTTCAAGTGCATTATAACTCGAGTTTGCCTGCGAAGCTGGATGCTCTGGCTTATACACAGGGAAATCATGTGGAAATCGGCCCCGGACAGGAACGTCATCTGCCCCATGAGCTGGGACATGTCATTCAGCAGAAACTGGGATTGGTGCGGGCAAATGCAATGCATTCCAGTGGTGTGCCATTGAATACGGATACCGGACTGGAGCATCAGGCAGATGAGATTGGTGCCGGGAGAGGGAATGCAATTATCCAGAGAAAGGAAATGGCGGGAAAAATTGGGGTCTAAACGGCAGTTTCGGGAGCCGTGACCGTGCGCCCGTTCAGATGAAGGACACACCTGAATATCTTCCCCAGTATGGGATTCAAGAAGAATTTACACGGCACCCCATTATTCCTCAGCCAACTATGGCTTCCTTTATATCACATCTCATTGAGGATGCCCAAACATCACTGCAGGCGACCCATATACTGGCAGATTTATTACAAACAGTGTTACAACAGTACAAAAACACATGGAGTGAAGCTGAAGAATCTGATAAAAATATTACTATATACGAAAAATTTAGCAAATCGAGAGAAGTTATACAGTCTCTCCTTCGCATTTACCAAGGCAAGGAATTAATAAATAAAATAGTATTTTCACACTGTTGCAACCAAGAAAAAAAATAATTGTCGAGATGTTCCAATGGCTGCCAAGCAGTCTGGTTGCCGGAATTGAAGCTAAGAAACGCAAATATGATCCCGGAAGTAAGCTTGATTTAGAAGCGTTCGATATAAAAGAAGATGTATTGGGAGGCGAGCACGACCATGAGCAAATAATAGCACTCGACAAATGGATGAATCAGTATAACAATATCCATCGTAGAGCAGTTTCAAATGGAGAAAAAGTCGACACTGCCGAACTTCAAAAAAGTCGCCCGTTGATAAATGGAACGATAAATATGCTGACCCTGAAATCAAGAAGCGCGTCACTGACGAGGAAAACGCGCTCAAAAAAACGGAAGAAAAGCAGCAGCAAAAGATTCAGGAAAAGATGTAACGTGATAAACAGTATAAAGTGGAAAAGCCCAAGGACGAGGTTCCGAAAGACATTATATCTTTGAGTGATATTGATATATTTAATTAATCATATTTTCCTGTCTATATGCCGCTCTTACGTCCGCTATTCCGCAATCCTTAAATCCTTGGGACCAATTATCTGAATTCCTATACCGCTCACCGTACCGCCCGGTTCCATATAGCCGTTCCAGTCTTCGGCGGTAACTTCAAGCGTAGAGCCATTTACCGTAAAATTTGCGCACCAGCCGCTGTCAAAGCTGATATTGGAACTGAATGGAATCTTTATGCCCCAGCCGTTGTAGACACTGTCGGAATTGTTCTGAATCTCCAAGGTATACTGATAACAATATCCGTCACTTACTTCCCAGCTGCCCATAAATTCCGCAGTTATGCCAAGGTCTCCATCCGTCCAGAAAATCTTCATTCCGCTCTCTAATTCGTCCCCGCTGCCATTCCCGGAACTATTCTCAGAACCGCCGGTTTGATTTCCGTCCTGGGAGGAAGAATTTCTTTCCAAAGTTTCAAACTCCGTTTCACCTGTCAGCATTTTATAGACCCATTTACCGCAGGCGCTCAAATCCTCTTCCGTGAAGCCGTTTACCTTATTGCAGCTGCTCTTTAAGATAGCGGAGGTCTCGTTCTTATTGGACAGGTTCCATACTACATAGCTGACGCCGTATGCGTTCATGGTGCTGATCCACTTAGCGCTGGAAGCTTCGTCAATGCCGCCGTTACCGCTGGCATCACAGATGCCGTATTCGCTGACGAACACGGGCAGACCGGCATCGATGGCCGCCGTCATGGTATTCTGCAATGATTCCTTATGGGTAGCCGCATAGAAATGCAGTGTGTACATAATGTTCTCATAGCCCGTAATAGGATCTGCTGCTGCATGGTCTACATTCTGAGACCAGGTGGGAGTTCCTACCAGAATAACCGCATCTTCGTCATAGGAACGGATAACGGGTATGATCTCCTCGGCGTAGGACTTGATATCCTTCCATCTTGTGTCGCCGTTGGGCTCATTACAGATCTCATACAACACATTGTTGTAATCAGCATAGGTTTCCGCCATTTCTTCAAAGAACTTTTTTGCCTCGTCCTTATGGTTTTTCGGATTGTTATCGGATAAGATATGCCAGTCGATGATCACATACATATCCTGATTGGTTGCATATTCCACACCGTCTGCAATCAGCTCTTTTAATACTTCTTGATTGCCGTCACAGTAGCCTCCCTCCGCCGTATACATGGCAAGGCGGATGACATTGGCTTTCCAGTCCTCGTGCAGTTCCTTAAAACAATCTTCATTTACATACTGGGGAAACCACTGCAGGCCGTGGGTGCTGATACCCCTAAGCTGTACCGGCCGACCCTGTTCATCCACCAACTGCGTACCGTCCACATGCAGCGCCCCGCAGATGGATGGAGCAGCTTCTACAGGATCCGGTTCTTCCGCCCCGCTTTCCTCGGGCTCGGGAGAAGCCTCTACCATATCCGCCGTCTCCTCCGGTTCTTCTTGCGGCACGGCAGCCTCCGTACTCTCCGCAACCGACTCCGGGACTGTGGTTTCCGTACTCTCCTCACTGCCCGTTCCGCACCCGGTCAGGATGCCAGATAATAGCCCTATACACATTACAATTGCCAAAAACTGTCTCTTCTTCATGAAATATGCCTCTTTCTCTATTCATATGAATTGGTATCAAATGTATGGATATTATGACCCACCAAAAGGTCTTTGTCAATAAAGGCAAAAAAATATGTAAGCGTCTCCGGCAATCCGTACCACTTTACGGCGGGTACAGACGGTTTCTACCTTTTCATGTATCACATAATCCGTTCCCGTAAGCTGCCCGTTCCAGCTCAATTCCTTCGTACTATGGATATGTCCTGCGAATTGACGCAATCCATAAAGCAAAAGCATACCGTCTGTTTTTTGAATATGTTGAAACCTTTTATAATACAGTCCGCATTCACAGCCAATGTGATTACATGTCACCAAATGACTATGAAAAACTGTATGAAAAGGTTACAAACTAATTTATAAAACTTCTCATTTTAATTTGCACTAAATATTGACATATAAGCAATGTACATCCTCAAAAAACACTATTTATCACTTTGTGTGTTGTTTTCATTCGTTGATAATCCGGAAATGACACCATCCACTTCTTTTCCCGTCCTAAATGTGATTTGGGTATTTCTCCCAGTTTCTGAAAACCCCCTGTATTTATTATAATACTTTTTTCCATTTTCCCGCTTTAAATCTTTAGAAATATGATAAATCATTGGATATATTATATTTATATAATAAGGTGGCAGGTCCGAAAACTCATCCGATTTCCATCCCTCATTTTTACTTCTCTCACTCTCTATATTCAGATACTCTGTAAGCTTATCTTTAAATGACTCGTAAAACTTCTTGAAATTTTCCACCAAATTCCCATTACTACTTCCCCCAAATTTCTCAAGTTTTTTGACCCAATTTTCCAGATTATCATTTATATTCTTATACAAAACATCGCCAATGTTCATTACATCACTATTATTGATATTAGACTTTATCTTTTGCTCAAATTCCGTCTTAAGATCGCCTTTAAACAGAATACTGGCGAACCGGACAAGATTTCCCTTAAATGTCAGTGGGTATTCAACTTGGATTCTTTCATAATGCAGTTGCTCGGATTCTCTAAACGATTTCATCCGTTCTCCTCCATAACTTCCTTTTTCCTCTATATAATTCACCTGATGCCCAATCAGAGCCATCAATTCCAGATTACCGCTGCGGGATCCGATATGGCGAACCGACTTTGCATTGGCTGCAAAAAAATCATAAATTTTGACTTGTTCAAATCTATCACCCTTAAGGAATTCTTTGACCTCCCCTTCCTTCTTCCAAAACTCTGTCAGATCAAATACCTTATTCCCACCGGCTGTCTTCAATGTATCTACCTGATTTCCGACATTACTTCCAGCAAGAATCACAATGTTGTTTTTTAATCCTTCAACGAGACTTTTCATAGCGGCTGTCCCTGTATCATGTTCTAAGTGTGCACCGCCAGTTACCCCGCTATGGCGGAGCCATATGATATATATATTTTGGTCCTTGAACGTGGGAGAAAGGATTACATCCCCAAGAGCCGGACATGCTTCTATGATCACTTTTATTATTTTAGATCTCTCATCTTCCGGATTATCTTCCGGCTTATATCCCTCCTCTATTTTCAGACCTTTGACATCTTCCTTGAGTCCCCATGCACTCCGCAGAGCCCCGCTCCAACTGTCTTGTGTATACTCTTTACCAACAAGGCCTGTAGCAAATCCAGGCTTCTGTTGGTATGTGTGACGAGTATCTTGATCCTTACTGCTCTGATAAACCACACGGGGTGTTCCGTTTACTTTTAAAATATGTAGACCCCTTTTTTTCTGCGGGTGAACCTCCACTAATTCCCCAACTTCTCCCAATGTCCTCTTAAAGGTTTTCCACAATTCACAATCTTCAAATGTACCTTTATACTGATTAATGCGAACACTCGTGTCCGGGCGTTTGAGGAGCATAGCCGCCGCCGTAAATTGATCCCCTGTGGCATAATCCGGCAAGTCAATCCATATCTGCTGATTCTGATTAATCTTGTTTGCTATATTAACATCCTCCTCCTCAACTGAAACCCTGAAAATTATATTATCCATTTCTACCTGATATTGTTGGCCTACTTGAAGTTGCGCCTTTTTATAATACGATTTAACGTATGCTTTCAAAAATAACCAGATAAATCTATCAGGCGCTTTAATTTGCTTATTGCCATCTTTCCATTTAGTATAAGCGCTGCTAATTTCCTCATTATATATAAGCTCCAACGGATTCTCTTTATTCACACATTCCTGTCCTGAGACGGAATCATTTTCAAATTTAAACCTCTGAATTACCGGAGGCTGCCCCTGGTTTCTCTGTAGTCCTTTTTTTTGAACCGGATTTTCTGACCGAAACATACTGTCCACCTCCCGTTCCAGACGCTCATCCGTATTAGGCGCTAGTCCGTTTATGGAAGCATTTGTCCGTACCGCCCCAAGTTTTTGTTGCACCACATGTCCCAGTTCATGAGGCAGATGCCGCTCCTGACCGGTCGCAATTTCCACCCTATTCCCCTGGGTGTAAGCAAGTGCATCCAACTGGGCTGGCAAAGCCAAGTTGTAACGCACCCGCACATCGTCAAAAGATACCCCTGTACTTTCCCCCAAGCGCTCCTTTAACTGCGTAGGGATGCCCGTATGATTCACATGCTCTGTAAACCGTTCCGGCCGCAGCACCGCACGATCTGTATTTTTCTCTTTGCCTTTTTCCACCACACCAAACATTGCCATACCAATTATCCCCTAGCTCTTCTCCAACTCATGTACATTTTACGATTCCTATACCAATTCAATTTACGCTTACATAAACGGGGTATGTAATGACTGCACGGTCTGCACGATGCGTACAGCAAATAATCTAATATCCTCATTTTTAACACCACCCTTCAAGTTCCGAGATACCGCAACAGCAGCATTGTCATATCCTGTTTTGCACGTTCTCCGCCCAAAAATTCTTCTACGTCCCGGGTCATGACTCCCAAAATGTCCGAGAGTTCATAGGTCTCCCCCAAAGCTTGATTCAAACGCATGTGCATATGCCCATAGCTGTACTGTATCCGGTCCCTGTTTTCCGCTTCACTCAATCCTTTCGTATAGAGGAACAGCATATCTCCCTGTACTAACCGTACCGACTGCTGTCTGTACGGTACTCCGGCCATACTTCCCAGTACAAAGCAGTC
>JAFLTH010000142.1 GCA_022510525.1 Lachnospiraceae bacterium
AATCTGGCAAAGGCAAATTAAATTACAGATGTCCCTCCTGCTTTATGAGAGACTTAGATATCGATATGTTTTATGACAAGGAGAAAGATGAATATCATTGTATCCGCTGTCAATATGTAGGCACTGAAAAGGATGTCCTTGAGAAAAACGAGATGGTAAGATTCCGTTACAGGGATGCAATGAAACGCTTTACAAAGTTTGATTTCGACTAAATTTTCCGGGGAGATTAGTATATGAAATTTCTTAAGGGAATGGATCTTTCTACATTAAAAGAAGTAGAAGCTTTAGGCGGGAAGTTTTATGACCATGGCGTTGAGGGTGATGTCGTTGACATCCTCAAAAGTTATGGCATGAATGCGGTGCGCCTGCGTTTGTGGAACGATCCCTATACCGAAGACGGTGAACCGTACGGGGCAGGTACCAATGACCTGCCCACTACCATAGAACTTACCAAAAGGATGCTTGGTAAGGGTATGGAGATACTGCTTGATTTCCATTACAGTGACTTCTGGGCGGACCCGGGGAAGCAGAGAGTGCCGAAGGCATGGAAGGGTATGAATCTTGAACAGCTTGAAACCGCCGTTTATGAATATACAAGGGAAACTTTGGAAACTATGAAAAGAGAAGATGCATTCCCTACGCTTATTCAGGTTGGCAACGAGCTGTCCAACGGTATGCTCTGGCCCTATGGAAAAGTTCCGGATTATGACAGTCTTATCAGGCTTATCAATGCCGGCATAAAAGGCGTGCGCGCGGTGGATCCCGATGTTCCGATTATGCTGCATCTTGATAATGGCGGAAACAATGCACTTTACCGTGAATGGTTCGACCATTATATGGAAAAAGGCGAGGATTTCCAGATTATCGGGCTGTCATATTATCCGTTCTGGCATGGAAGTATGTCGGATTTGCGTAATAATATGAATGATATTGCGACAAGATACGGCAAAGAACTGATGATTGCCGAAGTATCTATGGGGTACACGATGGAGGATTATGCCTCTTATGAAAAACTGGAGCCCCATGAGAGAAAAGGAATGGCAACAAGACCTGAAGTGGTCGAAAAGATTGAATATCCTATGACCAAGGAAGGACAGAAGCAGTTCCTTATGGATTTGTTTACCATACTGAAAGAGGTTCCCGATAACAAGGCGGCAGGCTATTTTTACTGGGAAGCTGCCTGGATTCCGGTAGCCGGTTCCGGCTGGGCTTCAAACGAGGCTATTGCATATATGGAAGAAAAGGGACCCGGTGGCAACGAGTGGGCAAATCAGGCGCTTTTTGACTATGACGGAAATGCACTTCCGGCACTGGAAGCCGTAAGAGATTTTACCGTAGTTTAGTTGACAAAGTGCTTAAAAAAGTGTTAAATTTAATCTGTTAATTAACAATTTATGGTATAAGATGTGGCTTCACATTTTATATATAGTAACAAAGACGGGAAACTGTGTGAGCAGTCTCCTAAGAACTAAGAAAGAGATAAGAAAGAGAGAGGAAAAATTATGAAGAAGAAAGTTTTAGCAACATTACTTGCAACATCAATGATTGCTGCAACTCTTGCCGGTTGTGGAAACTCCGGTGCCGGAGAAACAACAACTCCGAACAATTCCACAACAACAAATGATAATGCAGCAACAGACAACACAGCAACGGATAATGCAGCAACAGACAATAATGCAGCAGCTGACGCAACAGATCCGGTTTCAACTCTTATTGCCAATACAACAGGTACGGTATCACTTACAGTATGGGCTTCTGAAGAGGATCAGACACTGACAACCACACTTATCGATAATTTCAAGGCACAATATTCAGATGTTGACTTTGACATTACCCTTGGTTCCGAATCGGAGTCTACAGCAAAAGATACTATTTTAACGGACGTAGAAGCAGCAGCAGACGTATTTGCTTTTGCCGATGACCAGATTAACGAACTTGTTCAGGCCGGAGCACTTCAGGAAGTAGCAGCTACTTATACTTTGGATGTAACAAATGAAAATGCTGCAGGTGCAGTTGAAGCAGCTACCGTAAACGGTAAATTATATGCTTATCCGATGACAGCAGATAACGGATATTTTATGTTCTATGATTCTTCCGTATTTACAGAGGATGATGTAAAGTCACTTGATGCAATGTTAGAAGCAGCAGATGCAGCAGGCAAGAAAGTAGCTATGGATATGGCAAACGGCTGGTATCTTTATGCATTCTTCCAGGGTGCAGGTTATGATCTTTCACTCAATGATGACGGTTCCAACACCTGTACATGGAATGGCAGCGGTGCAGTAGATGTTGCACAGGCAATTATGGATGCATGCGAAACAGGAACACTGGTACAGATGAATGATGAACAGCAGGCTACAGCAATTACCGAAGGTACAGTTGCAGCAGCAGTAAACGGTACATGGAGAGCAGAGACAGCTTCCGATGCATGGGGTGATAACTATGCAGCAACCAAGCTTCCTACCTTTACCGTAGCAGGTAATCAGGTACAGATGTCTTCTTATTCAGGTTACAAGTTAATCGGTGTTAATCCTCATTCTGCTAATGTAGGTTGGGCTATGCTGCTTGCTGAGTTCCTTACAAATGAAGATTCTCAGACAGCAAGATTTGAAGCAAGAGGCCTTGGCCCTGCCAATACTGCAGCAGCAGCATCAGATGCAGTTCAGGCTGACCCTGCAATCGCAGCACTTGCTGAGCAGGCAGCTTATGCAACACCTCAGCGTGTAGGCGGAAACTTCTGGGCTCCGGCTGAGACATTAGGACAGATCTTAGCTTCAGGAAATCCTGACGGAACAGATGTTCAGACATTACTTGATACAGCAGTAGAAGGTATTACAGCACCTATCGAATAGAAATTTAAAATCAAAGATTTTAAATTGCGAGTTTGGACATTGTCCAAACATCGCAGGGTATTGAAATTATTATACCCCGCGTCTGTGGGATGCGGGGTATTTTTTAAAAATAATTCTGAGAGGGGTTGGTTTCTTGTATGAAAAGCTTTTTTAAATCAATCGGAAATTATTTTAAAGAATTTGGTACAGCTATAGCAAAAGGCGATATAGGGGTAAAATTATCGCTTCTTATTATGGGGGCAGGTTATATAGCGAGAAAACAGATTATTAACGGATTGATAATGATTGCGCTGGAAGCGGTTTTTGTTGTTATGTGCGTTTTTTATGCGGCTCCGAATCTTGCTAAATTCGGAACACTGGGAACCGTCCAGTTTGAACAGAAGTTCGATCCATTGACTATGACAAGTACAGTGAATGATTATGATAACTCGTTCCTCATTTTGTTAAATTCAATTATTGCGTTATTTATAATCGTAGCTTTTATATTAGTATACATCGGAAATATTAAAGCCGTTTACCGCTTACAGCTTCGTAAGGAGGCGGGAAAACACATCAATACATTCAAAGAGGATATAAAATCCCTCTTCAATGAAAAGTTCAATATTACTCTTTTGACGCTGCCGTGTCTCGGAATTATTCTGATGAACATAATTCCTATTCTTGTGTTGATTGCGGTTGCATTTACCAACTACGACCAGCAGCATATGCCGCCCAGTGCATTATTTACCTGGGTTGGATGGAAAAACTTCAAACAGCTTTTCACTAATTCTACAACAGTTACCTTTGGTTATGCCTTTGGAAAAGTCCTTGTATGGACACTGGAATGGGCGTTCTTTGCAACATTTACCACCTTTATAGGCGGTATATTGATGGCACAGTTTGTAAACAGTAAAAATACCAAGCTGCCAAAGCTTTGGAGAACTCTGTTTATGGTAGCGATTGCGGTACCTCAGTTCGTAACCCTTTTGCTTGTAAGGAACTTCTTCGGAGATTCCGGTATAGTTAATACTATCTGTGCCAATATAGGCTTAACCGACTTCCTCAAAAGTATAGGACTGGTAGGTTCTCATCTTACTTATATACCTTTCCTGACCAACCCGAACTGGACCAAGGTAATGATAGTACTTATCAATATCTGGGTAGGTGTACCCTATCAGATGCTGATCGCAACAGGTGTTCTTATGAATATCCCGACGGATCAGCTGGAAAGTGCAAGAATAGACGGTGCAAACAGATTCCAGATTTTCTGGAAGATTACAATGCCATATATTCTCTTTATCATGGGGCCTACACTTGTAACGGATTTTGTAAAGAATATTAACAACTTTAATGTTATATACCTGCTGACACAGGACGTATATGTTACATCCAATCAGCTGCTTGCAAACTCCAATGCAAAAGAGGTTGATTTGCTTGTAACGTGGCTGTTCAGACTGACTAACGAATATTATAACTATAAAATAGCATCTGTTATTGGTATTCTGGTATTCATTATTTGTGCGGCATTCACTTTGATTACCTTTACACAGATGATCAAGGGCAATAGAGAGGAGGATTTCCAATAATGAAAAAGACAGTTGGTTTTATTGTAAGACATGTGGTTTTGGCATTCCTCGCAATTGTATGGCTGATACCGATTATCTGGCTGGTAGCTACATCCTTTAGTGGATATAAGGGAATCAACACCTCACACTTCTTCCCGGAGACCTGGTCTATAGATAATTACAGGGTTCTCTTCCTTGAGCCGGACTCGGTTGTACAGTATGGGGCATGGTTTAAGAATACTTTGATAATAGCAATTTTTACCTGTATTATTTCAACGGTATTCGTACTGATGGTTGCTTATACAATGAGCTGTATGAGATTCAAGGGAAGAAAAGGATTGATGAGTTTCGGTATAATCCTTAATATGTTCCCGGGCGTTTTGTCTATGATAGCCGTGTACTTCGTTATGAAATCAATCGGACTTACCAACAGCCACCTTGGAATGATAATCGTATACTCCGCGGCCTCCGGTCTGGGTTATCTCATAACCAAAGGTTTTATGGATACTATTTCGGTATCCCTGCGTGAGGCGGCAAGACTTGAGGGTGCCTCGGAAGCAACGATATTCTTACGAATCATTGTTCCGTTGTCACAGCCCATTATTGTATACACCGTAATCAACTCCTTCCTTGTACCTTGGGGCGATTTCGTGTTGGCTAAGCTGATGCTCAACTCCGGTATTTCAACGGACTGGACGATTGCCATCGGACTTTACAATATGCTTAATAAGTCACTTGTAAACAAATACTTCTCAATCTTCTGTGCAGGCGGTGTTATTGTATCAATACCGATTTCGATTTTGTTTGTACTGATGCAGAAGTTCTATGTTGAGGGTGTTACGGGTGGTTCCGTAAAAGGTTAAAAATATTGCATATATTTGATGCAGGCTTTCTTTGTGGAAGCCTGCATTTTTTTGCTTAATCTAAAAGATGATATAAAAAATAATTTTAATATGTTACTTTTTCCTCTTTTCATACGTGTTTAAAGCAAAGGAGGTGAAACACGTGAGCATAGAAGAGGATGTAAGAAAAGCGGTTTTAAAATACAGTGATATGCTTTACAAAATATGCATTGTAATACTATGCAATGAACAGGACGTTCAGGATGCCATTCAGGATACCTTTTGCCGGTATATGGAAAAGAAACCGAATTTTCGTGATGAGCAGCATGAAAAAGCGTGGCTTATCCGAGTGGCAACAAATATCAGTCGTGACATGATACGGTTTAGAATCAGACATCCAAAGGTTTCTATCGATGAACTGGAAAACAGCCTTGCTGCACCGGAACATAAAGAAACATTAAGGGAACTACTCGAACTACCGGTCAAGCAAAAAGTGGCTATTTATCTGCATTATGTGGAGGGATACCAAATAAAGGAAATAGCAGATATTTTAGGGATCACAGAGGGCGCGGTAAAAATGAGGTTACAGCGAGGCAGGGAGCTGATGAAGTTATCATTGAAGGAGGTATAACAGATGAATGGTCTGAATGTAAAGGAAACAATGGAGCAAATACATATTCCGGAAGAAATGGAGGAGGAAATTATTATGAATGTTATTAATCGTCAGATGCGAAATGGAAAGAATAAAGCAAAAAACTGGAAAAAGATAGCTGCATATGCAGCAGTTGTTGCATTAACTATAGGTATTGTCAGCATTCCGGTACAGGCTGTGGTTAAAAATATTGTATTGGCACGTATGGAAAGTATTCCCAAGGAAGAAGTTCAGGAAATTAACGATATGGTTCAGTCGAAACCCACTGAGGCTGACGAGTTTTCAAGGGAGTATTCTGACAGTGAAAAAGAGCGCAATAAAGCGTTCTGGCAGGAATATAAAGACGGAAAATTTCCCGAAAATGTCATTATACAGGTGGACAATGCAGAGGATGTCCCGGAGGGAACGCTCTGCTATATCACGTCTACGGGTGTTTTCAATCTGCCGGATCGGGAAATGACCGACGAGGAGATTTTG
>JAFLTH010000143.1 GCA_022510525.1 Lachnospiraceae bacterium
AGAGCACTTGACTTTTAATCAAGTTGTCTGGGGTTCGAATCCCCAGTGGCTCATTTAAATTAAGAGATAAAAGTAAATCTGGGGATTCGAACCCCTGTTGATATCCCCAGTGGCTCATTTAAATGCTCGAAAATCTCTAATCAGGATTTTCGGGTTTTTCTATTTTAGAAAAGAATTGCATCAAATTTTTTATTATAGTAATATATGTAATATGCGACGAGTTAGAGATATTCTTCGGGAGGTTTATTATGGAACAGATGAAAGAAAACAAAATGGGCACTATGCCTGTAAACAAACTACTTATCACAATGTCTCTTCCTATGGTAGTGTCTATGCTTGTACAGGCGCTTTATAATGTTGTAGACAGTATATTTGTTTCAAAAATAAATGAAAATGCCCTTACGGCGGTATCGCTGGCTTTCCCTATACAGAGTCTTATGATAGCGGTAGCGGGAGGAACCTGTGTCGGTATCAATGCGGTACTTTCCCGTTCACTTGGCGAAAAAGA
This sequence comes from Lachnospiraceae bacterium, assembly GCA_022510525.1. Taxonomy (GTDB): domain Bacteria; phylum Bacillota; class Clostridia; order Lachnospirales; family Lachnospiraceae; genus UBA3282. The sequence continues at coordinate 509 of JAFLTH010000143.1, forward strand.
TTATGAGAAGGTAAATAAAAGTGCCTGCAACGGTATTATATTTATGGCATTTAGCTATGTTATCTTTTTGCTTATCGGCATTTTTGGTACGACTGCTTTTTATAGAAGCCAGACTGATGATATGGAAATAGTACAGTTTGGAATAGACTATCTTACGGTTATCTGCTGCTGTTCTTTAGGAATATTTACGCAGTTTACGTTTGAAAAGCTGCTGCAATCTACCGGAAAGACCTTTTATACAATGATTACACAGGGAACAGGAGCCATTATCAACCTCATTTTGGACCCTATATTGATTTTTGGTTATTTCGGTATGCCGAGAATGGGTGTAAAAGGTGCTGCCGTAGCAACAGTGATTGGACAAATTATTGCAGGAATTCTGGCAATCTGTTTTAATTATGCAAAGAATGAAGAGGTAAAAATCAGTAGTAAAGGATTTAAGATAGATGTAAGTATTGTAAAACAGATTTATATGATCGGAATACCGTCTATGATTATGCAGGCTATCGGTTCCGTAATGACTTATGGTATGAACCTGATACTTATTTCCTTTACATCTACTGCTACTGCAGTATTTGGCGTTTATTTCAAGCTGCAGAGTTTTGTATTTATGCCTATTTTCGGAATGAACAACGGTCTTGTGCCGATTCTGGCATTTAATTATGGCGCCGGAAAAAGGGATCGTTTTATGAAGGCAATGAAACTCGGATTAATGTATGCGGTAATAATGATGTTGATTGGATTATCAATCTTCCAGTTGATGCCCGCAACGCTTTTAAGAATGTTCGATGCTTCTGAAACAATGATACAGATTGGTGTTCCGGCGCTTAGGACGATAAGCATCAGTTATCTGTTTGCAGGTTTTTGTATTATATGTATTACAGTATTTCAGTCACTGGGCTGTGCGATATACAGTATGTTTATTTCAATTGCAAGACAGCTTGTAGTTCTGCTTCCGGCAGCATACCTGTTGTCACGTGCCGGTAATGTAAACTATGTATGGTGGGCATTTCCGATAGCTGAGTTTGTTTCTGTATGCGTGACGGCATGTTTCCTAATTCGTGTCAATAAAAAGGTGATCAGTCATATTGGGGAGAGTGTGTCTGAGGCATAGTTTGACCAATATAGTCAATAGAGGGCAAGGATTGACATAAAAATAGCAAAGTGCTATTATACATAACGGGTCTTCTATAAGCGGATGTGGCGGAATTGGCAGACGCGCCAGATTTAGGTTCTGGTGTCAACAGACGTGCAGGTTCAAGTCCTGTCATCCGCATTAATGAAGAGAAAAGCCGGTTCCCAATCTTAGGAACCGGCTTTTAACACTACTGTTCATCATATATATTTTTATGTTCTTCTTTCTTCACAACAAGATTCACGTCATCCAACCCTGTCACATTGACATTTCTGTTAACCTTAGCGTCATAGGTATCGGCCTTAATGATGTCCGCTAAATCAATTCCTGTTGCTTCTTTCATACTTTCAAAAAGCTTTGCCATAACGATAGGTACGTTTCCTGCAACCTGATTGACTCCGTTACCGTCTCCGTCACCGCCGATAATAGTAATCTTATCGATCTGCCCCAAAGGCTCTGCGATTTTAGCGGCAATATCAGGAAGTACCTTTATCATCATTTCCGCTACGGCAGCCTTGTTGTATTTAGCATAAGCCTCGGCCTTTCGTTCCATGGCTTCAGCCTCTGCAATACCCTTGGCCTGAATAGCAGATGCTTCAGCTTCACCAACAGCGCGTATACCTTCGGCCTCCTGTTCCCTTGAGAAACGGTCTGCTTCGGCCTGGGCCTTTCTTGCTTCAGCTTCACGCTGTGCTTCAAATTGCTTTGCTTCTGCATCCTTCTGTCTTTGATAGAGGGCGGCATCGGCTCTCTGCTGTGCCGCATACTTATCTGCTTCAGCCTGTTTCTTGACTTCAGCTTCAAGTGCACGCTCTTTTACGGCAACCTGTTTCTGTTTAAGCTCAATCTCGCGTTCCTGTCTTGCAATATCGGCATTGGCGGTAGTAATTTCGATTGTCTTACGCTGTTCCTCTTTCTGAATCTCGTAAGCAGCGTCTGCCATAGCCTTCTTGGTATCGGATTCCTGTTGCAGCTCCGACTTTTTGATTGACAGTTCAGTCTGTTTCTTGGCTATCTCGGTTTGTGAGGAAACTGCCGCATCATTAGCTTCTTTATCTGCAGCCGCCTGAGCCACCTTAATATCTCTTTCGCTTTCTGCCCTTGCAATGGCAGCAGTCTTTTTTATCTTAACTATATTATCAATACCGAGATTCTCTATAACATCGTTTCCGTCCACAAAGTTCTGTACGTTGAAACTGATTATATCAAGACCCATTGCAGCCAGGTCCGGTTCGGCATTTTCTTTTACCAGATTGGCAAATTTCTGTCTGTCGGAAACCATTTCCTCCAGTTTCATCTTACCTACAATTTCACGGACATTACCCTCAAGAACTTCCCTTGCGACACCTGCTATGTATGCAGTATCTTTATTTAAGAAGTTTTCCGCAGCAAGGCGGAGTTTATCGGGGTCATTGCTTATTTTAATATTGACTGTCGCATCTACATTTATGTTGATATAGTCGGCAGTCGGAACCGCATTACTGGTTTTTACGTCAATCGGAATCAATCTTAGGTTCAGCTTATCCAGTCGCTCAAAGAATGGAATGCGTATACTGGCCTTTCCGATAACGATTTTGGACTTTTTCTTAAAACCGGAAATAATATAAGCCATATCCGGCGGCGCTTTAACATAGCCTAACGCCATAAAGAGAATAAAAAGAGTTATCAGTATTACGATAATAAGTGCCGGGATTAACGAACTTCTTAAAAATAACATTTTTCTTCCTCCTTGTAGTTTTTTATAATTATATGTTTTAAAAGATATAATGATATCTCATCATTCGTTCGTCTGCGTTGGTGGATACTGTATGATGTAATAATCATACGCGTTTACCACCGTAGTCTTATGATACGTGTCTATTCTTTTGAAATTGCGGCTGTAATTGGAATGTACATGCCCATGTATAAAATATTTTGGTTTAAATTTCTCCATTAATGTCCGGAAAATCTTGAATCCACGGTGGGGTAGATGTTCCAGATCGTTTACATGGTAAGCCGGGGCGTGTGTCACCAGAATATCAAAGCCTCTATGCCTTAGTATCTTAAAGCACATACCTATTACGCGCCATGTCATCTTTTCCTCTGTATATTGATTAGGTGATTTGGGAATATATTCCATACAGCCGCCAAGCCCCATAATGCGAACTCCATTATAAACATAAATATCCCCGTCTATGCATATACAGCCATCCGGAGGATTTTCTTCATATTTGGTATCATGATTTCCTTTTACATATAGTAAAGGTGTATTGCAGAGTGAAACAAAAAAAGTCAGATATTCGGGTCTTAAATCTCCGCAGGAAATAATCAGGTCAATATCTTTCAATCTCCCCGGTTCATAATAGTCGTATAGATACTTGGATTCCTGGTCGGCAAGTACCAGAATATTCATACTTTCTTTTGTTTTAGCCGTTTTCATCTACAATAATGCCTTGAAGCTGCACAAGCTTCTGAGCCTCCTCCGTAAGTTCTTCAAGTTCGGGAATGTGTCCAACCACATTTTCTGCCAGCCAATCCATTGTGACAATTTCTTCAGGTGTAAGGCTGCTTCCTTCTTCACATCTTATTATTCCGTTCTGGGAATAAATAAGTCCGTCAAAAGGATGGAAGTCTCCGGCGCGAATCGAATTCTTAAGAAAATCGATTAGTCGGTGAGTGCCATGAGGCATATTATGGGAGCAGATTACATCTATAACATCGGCGGACATTCCCCACCAGTAGTTTACGGCCTTTTTACCCTTCTGCAGATCCGCTTCGGTACTGCCGCTTGATATGGTCTTGATGATTCTTTCGTAAAATTTGCCCCAGTGCCAGATTGGTGTTGCAAGATTTTCATATTTACCGTCATCGTTTTTCTGATATAAACCAAATTCCCTGGAGGCATGTTCGGGAGTTATCATATCGCTGTCGGAAATACATACGATTCCTTCCTGTTGCAGCTGCTCTCTTGCATCACGTCCCTTGATATGAAGCCATTCCAGATAAACCTGTACATATGGGTTTATCATTCTGGCTCCAAGCGCAAATGCGTTGATGTTTGCTATGGTTCCGTAAATCGGATAGTCGGCTACATATCCCAGCACATCACTCTTGGAGAGGGCGGCAGCAATAGCTCCCATAAGGAATTTGGATTCATACATTCTCGCATAATATGTACAGATGGATGAATATGAAGTATTTATGGAACAATTATAAATCCTTACTTTTGGATGCAGAATGGCGGAACGTACGCTTTGGTTTGCCATCTGGGGCGAAGTAGTAAAGATAAGGTTACATCCGTCTTCGACCGCCTGTTCTATTGCGGCGCCTACTTCTTCGTCAGTATCAGCCTTGTCTATTGCCATTGTTGCAATATCCCCGTCGAACATTTGTTCTATATGCATACGCCCTAATTCATGAGCGTATGCCCAGCTTGATGTTTCCGTAGTCTTCATATATATAAATGCAATTTTAAGAGCTTCCTGAGAAAGTATATTTGTAGGAATCAACCGGTTAAGTATTGAAGACTTGGTTTCTTCGGGGTCCTGTACAAGTTCCACCTGACTTCCTTTGTCAGCCAGGGTGATTTCTTCCCACATCTTCTGCAAAGACTGGAACATTTCCGTTTCGGTTTCGTCTTTTACCTGATCGTAGCCAAAGATTTCTATATATATAAGAAAGGCATCCGAAACCGTCAGGTCCAGTTTTTCGCCATGAGCTTTCCTGAATGCTTCCGTAAAGCTTATGCAGGCAGAATGGAAGACAAGCCTGTCCTCATCATTCCAGGTCTCATCTTCGGCTTTATCCATCAACGTCAGTAGCTTTTTATAGCTTCCTTCCTTAGTAAAATACACGTCATAGCTTTGCGATAATTCATAAAAGTCCAGAAATTCGTGGTATAGCCGATTCTCTCTGTCATCGGTTTTTTTGGGCACAAGGCGTGTAACTGTTCCTGGAATGCTGTAAGTACCCAGATATTTCATAACACTGACGCGCTTATTGCCCTCCTGTACATAAAACTGATTCATAAACTCATAAGCCACGATAGGGTCACGGATACCGTCATCAATCTGATGTTCGTATAGATTGGACCACTTCATGCCGAATTCCGATGTTTCCGGTAAAAGAGGCATAAAATTATTTGCAAAAGCATTGGTGCGCCCCGCAGTCTTTGTGCCGACAATCTTGGATAACGGAATGTCCATTACGCCCAGATTGACAGGAGCAGACATTTCCGTATAAGATAAGATATCATCCAGTGCCGGGAGATAGGGATATTCTCCTTTTGTAAGGGCAGACTGATAGCTGCGTCTTCCTAATTTTAATGCTGATACATAATCACTTGTTGCCACGGGTAGACCTCCTGCTAATTCCTTTTATATTTCCTATCTTACCATTTCATACAAATATTTCAAGTTTTTTCAAAAAAACACTTGCATATTGAAAAAACTTCGTGTATACTATCTAATGCTGTGGCATGATAGCTATGAAGCGTGAGGTTGCTGCCGCAAGTGGCAGGTTTTCCGTGGAGCGAATGTCAAGTTAGGAAACTGACGACAAGTCACTGTACAAGCAAGATTGTCCGGCGAGGCCGGAAACAACGTGATTAGTGTCTTTCAGAATAGGACACACACGGGAGAGTGTACAGTCACCGCTTGTCGTACTTAGAAGTTAAAAG
>JAFLTH010000144.1 GCA_022510525.1 Lachnospiraceae bacterium
TAGTGTCTTAGTCGCAGTATAACATAAACTCCGGTGAAAAGGAACCACTAAAAGCTCATTTTTAACGAAATATCGTAACTATTGTTAATTTATTCCATTTTTGAGCTTTCTTTTTGTGAAAAAAGTCTAGTACTTTGTACCCATTATCCGCTGATATTACTCCTGTATACCCAAAAATAAGATTAATCTTGACGAGTTTACTTTCTGTAAGTTAATATTAGCATAACAAATACTCAAGTAAATAATGGTAATTAAAGAGAGGTATCCAATGGCATCCTATACACTAAAAGATTATCAAATGTTGATTTCAGTTGAGAAATGTTTACAGAAACTGATTCCTTTTATATCGAATCGTATGCCGAATCAGCAGATGAAAGATATTCTCATGAATGTAAAAGACCTTATGGATACTGTTCAGGTTTGTATGAATGAACCGGAATATCAGGATTATCATGAATTTTTCCAGGCCTTTGCTGATTTTTGCCTGCATTTTACGAATAATGAACTTAAGTGGGAAAATTATGAGCAGTTGGAGGAGTCATTACAGACCACACTTGAATGTGTTTCCCATATGATTGCTGTGCGAGAATCTAAATATCATAAATGCTGTTGTTGTAAACAAACGGTCATGTATCGTCCTCTACCTCAATATTTTACGGAAATGATGAAGAGGCATCAGACTGTTTATCGCCGTTTGGAAACTTTGAATGAAGAAGAATATTCCTGTCCCATCTGTCAATCCAGTGACAGAGACCGTTTTATCATTTCTTATTTGGACAGACTTCATCTTCCTTTTGCCTCACGAGAAGAGAAACTTAAGGTATTGCAGTTTGCGCCGGCAGAATCTATTGAAAGCTGGCTTAAAGAAGGATGCCCTCGTATAGAGTATCATTCCACTGATTTATATATGGAGTCAGTAACTTTTCGTGCCGATATTCAGAATATGAAAACTGTCGCAGATAACTTTTATGATATTATCATATGTTCTCATGTTTTGGAACATGTTCCTGACGACAGGGCAGCCATGAAGGAAATATACCGCATTCTGAAACCCAATGGGGTTTGCCTGTTTTTGGTTCCTGTCTTCTTAGATGCACCGACAATTGATGAAGAATGGGGCTTAAGCGAAAGTGAAAACTGGAGACGTTTTGGACAGAATGACCATTGCAGGGCTTATTCCAAGCAGGGATTGATCGACCGACTGACAGAATCCGGATTTCAGGTACATAGTGCGGACAAAGATTACCTTGGGGAAGCATTTTTTCATACAGAGGGTCTTACCGATACGAGCACTTTGTACATATTAAGCAAACAAAAGACAGGTGGTTTATCCATACTGGAAAATATGCTCAAAGATGAATGGCAGACAGAAATGGAACAACAGCCATTAATCAGCGTGATCATGTCGGCTTATAATCATGAACCTTTTGTAGGCGAGGCCATCGAAAGCGTTCTTGGACAAACCTATAAGAATATTGAATTTATTGTTTCAGATGATGGTTCCGGTGATGGCACTGCGGAAGTTATAAGGAAATATGAAGATAAGATTACCAAGGTTTATTATCATTCTGATAATTTTGGTGGGCGTATTGAGGAGCTGATGTCTGCTGTTAATGGAAAATATACGGCAATGATGAACTCCGATGATGTGTGGGAACCTGATAAGATAGAAAAGCAAGTCCGTATACTCGAAGCCAATCCGCAATATGCCGCATGCTTCACAAGGTGCGATTATACGGATGCAGAATTGAATCAATTGGATGACGTTATTTTTTATCAAAACAATCGCTCTAAAGAAGAATGGATGCAATACTTTTTTCATGAAGGGAATTGCCTTTGTCACCCGTCCATCCTGATTAAGACGGAAGTTTATCGTCCATTAATATTAAGCGGAATCCTGGTGGGTCGCCAGATTCCTGATTATGCAATGTGGGTTCAATTGGTGCAGCAGCATGAGATATACATACTTCCGGATATCATGGTAAAAATGCGTCGTTACGAAACCAAGGAGCGTAATAACAGCAGCGCAAGATCAACAGTCAATATAATGCGCCATTGCATGGAAGAAATGTATTTATGGTATCATACCATAAAAGAGATGGATATGGATTACTTTAAAAGCACGTTTCAGAAACAATTTGTTAATCCGGATGCTGAATCACGTGAAGAATTGCTGTGTGAGAAATTCTTTCTCTTGAAATCAATTGACAGGATTCCCGTTAAATTAGCTTCCATTTTCTTTTTCCATGATTTATACAAAGATGAAAAAGCTGCCGAATGTTGTGTTAATGTCTACCATTTTACCAGACCTATGTTCTGGGAGTATTGCGGACAAAACGGTTTCATGCAGTTTCTGTCTGTGAGATGATCGATCCGCGATAACTATGACTATATAAAAAGAACTGTGGTTCATTTGACCACAGTTCTTTTTATAATATCACAAATCTCACTTATCTTTTCTATGGAAAGCTCCGGATAAAGAGGTAGAACCAGTATATTATCAGCAGCATAACGAGCTGACTTAAGGGGAAGATTTCGATATTTATTTTTAAAGCAGGCACTGTCTGATGTTAGGGGATAAAAATATTTTCGAGAAAAAATATTATGTTCTTTCAGGGTATTATATACCGTATTGCGCATCTCATTTCCCAGTATCTCAGGTTTAAACAGAACCGGAAAATAACCATAATTATATTTTAAATCCGGCACATTGAAAGCAGGCAATTGAATTCCATCCGTATTGAATAAAAGTGTTTGATAAGCTTCTGCCCGTTCTTTCCGTAAGGCAATATTTTTTTCAACGAATGGCAAATTACATAGTCCCATAACTGCTGCAAATTCATTCATTTTTGCGTTTGCACCAACCTGCACCACCAATTCTTCGCCTCGTATACCAAAGTTTTTCAGATTATAAAGCTGCTCATACAAGGATTTTTCATGAAAGGCAACTGCTCCCCCTTCAATGGTATTGTACACTTTGGTGGCGTGAAAACTGAACACAGAAGCATCTCCCATGTTACCAACATGCTGCCCCTTATAAATTTCCCCAAAAGCATGGCACGCATCATAGATAACTTTTAAGCGATATTCATCTGCAATTTTCTGGATTTTTTCCACATTACAAATATTTCCGTACACATGTACCGGCAAAATAGCTACAGTTCTTTCTGTAATCAAATCCCTTATTTTGTCTTCATCTATTGTAAAGTTCTCCGGATTAATATCGCAAAATACCGGTTTCAAACGGTTTCTTACAATAGCATGAGTAGTGGAGATGAAAGTGAACGGAGTGGTAATAACCTCGCTTCCTTCCGGGAAATCCATTGCCTGCAGCGTCATTTCCAACGCCATGTGACCGTTCACCATAAGGGATAAATAGGGCACCTCGAGATACTCTTTTAATTTATGCTCTAATTCATCATGATACACGCCCATATTGGTCAGCCACTTGGAATCCCATAGCGGCTTTATCTTTTCAATAAATTCATCATAAGGCGGCATTGAAGATTTTGTCACTGTAATTTTATCCATATGCTTTACTCTCGTTTTATACTTTCTGACATTCTAAATTTATATTCTATCTCGTTCAAATTCTTCCTTTCTTTCCATTCTTTTATTGGTGTACCAATATATACAGTCCATTCCTTCGTGCTTTTATTAATCAGGCTCATAGCCCCAAATGCACCACCTTCCGCTATGCGCACCCCCGGCAATACAATACTGCCGGCCCCGATAATAACATGTTTTTCCAATGTAACAGTTTCTTGTATAACATTGCGATATTCCATTGGTATCATTGGATTGGTCATGCCACCGCCTAAATAATCATCTGTAACTGCATAAATGCAACACCGTGCAGATACTGCACAAAAATCGTTTATCTCTATTCCTGATAATCCGCCAAACAAGTATGCTCCAGCTGAAACATGCACATAATCACCTATATAAACTTTTCCACTCAAAATCGTATAATCGTCAATTCTGGTATTATTCCCGATACTTATATTTTCAGCCCCATAAATACTACATTTGCGGCTTATTAAAACATTTCTGCCGATTTGTTTCAGTCCTAATGTCTTTAATTCATCTTCTGAATAAAAACTATTCATAATACGTTCTCCCTCAGCCTACACATGTTTCCATATGTATTCACAGGAATAATAGCACAAATACAATCTGAAATCAAATGCCAAATATATTATTGTCGTACTATGCAGAAAATGCTAATATATATGATAGAATAAACATAGAATACTCATGGAAGTTGCGAGTGAGTAAAAAGAGGTAATATAATGCTTCCGATTTCGGTATGTATGATTGCTAAAAATGAAGACAATCACATAGAGGAGTGTCTAAAAAGGCTAAAACCCTGCAAGTTTGAAGTAATTGTGGTAGATACCGGTTCCGTGGACAGGACTGTGGAGATTGCGCACCGATATGCCGATAAAGTATTCCACTTCGCATGGTGCAACGATTTTTCCGCCGCGAGAAATTTTTCCATCCAACAGGCTTCTAACGATTGGGTCTTAATTATTGACTGCGACGAGTATCTTGAGAATGTCAATCTTGCGGAATTAGAAGAAGCCACCGACCGCAACAGCCGCTCCGTGGGCATGATTGTCCGCAATAACCCCTACAGCATTCAGGGCGTTCGCTCCGTAATGTCAGAACGCATCGGCAGACTGTTCAATCGACGCTACTGCCATTTTGAGGGAATTATTCACGAGCAGGTATGCACGCTGGACGGCATGGAACCGGATTCCTTCCAGATTCCTCTTACCTTCTACCACGAAGGTTATGTATCCGAGTCCGGCAAGCGCATGCGCGCTACCCGCAATCTGGAGCTTTTACTGCACGACTTGGAATTAAAAGGTCCAAGTCCCTATATCTATTTCCAGCTCGGACAAAACTATGTCTCCTTAAATGACTTGGAGAAAGCGGCGCAATATTATCAGAAGGGGCTTGAGCTAAACGCCGACCCGGGATCTGCCTTCGTGCAGAGTATGGTGGAATCCTACGGCTATTGTCTGATTGAACTTGCCAAGTATGACCTTGCCATGGCGCTTCAGGATAAATATGAGCAGTTCTGTCACAGAGCAGATTTTATCTACCTGATGGGCATGATTTATATGAAAAAAGGCATTTACGATAGGGCAATCGAAGAATTTGGCAAAGCCACAACATTTACTGCCTGCTCCCGCAAAGGTATTAACAGTTATCAGGCAAACTATAATATTGCCTCGATATATGAGAACATGGGTAAGATAGATGAAGCCCGTACATATTACAAGAAGTGCGGTGATTATGCACCAGCTGTAAGACGGCTGAAAGAACTGGCCGCATCCTAATGATTTGTGTTTTTATGTTATACAAATCATTGTGTCGTGTTCTGTGTTATGTAAACTAAATTGATGAATAGAGGTACACAGTGTCACCCATATCAGTCTGTATTATAGCGAAGAATGAAGAAAAACATATAGAAGAATGCTGCAAGCATCTTGCGCCCTACGGATTTGAGATTGTGCTGGTGGACACCGGCTCTGCTGACGGAACCGTAGAACTGGCGAGACGTTATACAGACTGTATTTATCACTTTGACTGGTGCAACGATTTCTCCGCCGCCAAGAATTTTGCCATGGAGAAAGCCTCCCATGATTGGATACTTTCCATTGATTGTGACGAATATATTGAATCTATAGATAGGGATGCACTTGCCACACTCATGCAGTCGCAGCCTACGGCTGCGGGACGTATTCTCATCCGCAACCGCTTTACCGAAAACGGACAGACTGCCTATGAGCAGGTTCGTGTCAGCCGCTTTGTGAACAGACGACATTACCGTTTCGAAGGCGCTGTCCATGAGCAGCTGGTACCTATCGGTGTACCCGGAGGAAATTTATCGCCCGTAAAGTATGTCTACGATGCACCCATTACCGTACTGCATGTGGGCTATGACGGTTCCGAAGAGGAGATGCGGGATAAATCCATGCGTAATATCGCTCTTCTTGAGCAGGAATTGGCAACGCAGGGTGAGGATCCTTACATCTATTATCAGCTTGGTCAGAGCTACCGTAAGATACACGACTATGAGAAGGCATTTTATTACTTTGATTTAGGGTTATCCATGGATGTGGATCCCGCTCTCGATTATGTACAAACTATGGTAGAATCCTACGGCTATACACTTCTGGACTTAAAACGCAATCAGGACGCACTGAATC
>JAFLTH010000145.1 GCA_022510525.1 Lachnospiraceae bacterium
GGTCAGCGGTAAACTTTCGACCCGACCATTTATATACCACATATCGGTCAGTGGTGAACTTTTCTTGTGCATTCTAGCAGGCACAGGGGAAAGTCAATAAAACTTCCCATTAAAAATTTCTGCAGTACCCGATGTCCCTTCTCTATCCCCTGAAAAAAACATTTTATACTGGACTTAACCCGTTCTTTTCGAAGTAGAACACGATATCCTTGTCTTTGTTCTGAATGCCCATGTACTTATCGATTACTCGAACACAATGTTTCGCTTTATCGCCTGTGCTGTCCTTTATTGCCTGTCTGAATTCCTCAATGTTCTTTGCGGATTTCATCTCATTGCAGTCGTGACAGGATGGTACGCGGTTTCCGCTGTTGCCACCGCCGTTTGCATCGGCGATGAAGTGATCCAGTTCAAATGCGTCAAAATCAAGCTTGCATCCACAGTAGAAACAATGCCCCTGTGTTAGTTCATAGACCTTTTTTCTTTCGTTCTTTTTATTGCTCATAGTGTTTTTTCCCTGTTTAGATGGTGTTATGTTATGGGCATATTGCAAATCGGATCCTCTGATCTGCCATGTGCCCGGGTGACCTTTTAGAACCCTGTTCCGGCAAAGTAATCTACATCGGCGAAATCTTCCATGACTTCCATGAAGTTGTCTCTGTTGTCCGAATATCAAAAAACAAAATATTGATGCTCACCAATGAAGAGTGCAAATATTTATATAATACTATCGCCGCCTTCAAAGCAATATAACAAATAAAAAGTTTATGTCAAGTACTTGTTGGCACTTAAAAGTGTCCATTTGTTGGCACTTAAAAGTGTCCATTCTCCTCATTCCAACTAAAGATCTTTTCATGGGTTACACGTTGAATTTTCATCACTTGGATTGATGAAGCTCAAAGTGTGCTGGCGGGACTGATTTCGAAAATTATTAAGTAGAGTATCTAAAAACAAGGAGCAATAGTTTATTTTTAAGCTGTTGTCCTATTCTAATCTTTGTTAGGAAAATATCTACTATCACATAATCCCTAAAGGATCATAACGATATATTTCACCTTCTTTCTTTAAGATACCCATATCTGCTAATTGTTCCATAATACTCTCCACTTTCTCAGTCGTACACATACACTTATTTTCATTATGAAAACAGCATTTTAAATTATTATTACAGCATTCTCCGCAAAAATCGTTTAAAATATCTACTTTGCCCGTTTTATTTTGCGATCTCAATATCTCAATAAGAATACACTTTACTCCAGAATTTTCATCGATTTTTTCTACTAAACGCTTCAATCCCCTAGCTGCCAAATACCCTGATGTAATAGGCAATCTAATGCTATTGTCAAGAAGCACGGATAGTAAAAAAACCGTTGCAACTCTAATGTTAATAAAATAATTATATTCCAAAAGCATAAAGCTGAGCATTTTACTATCCGATTCTTCCTTGCATGGTTCCACCTGATATGTTTCATCTTCACATATTAGAGTACTTTCTTTTGTTAGAAGATCCAATATATTTTCTGAATTTTGTTGGCTTAATCCCACCTCTTGTAATTTTTTGATAATCTCTGTTTTTTTCCCGTATATATTTATCCATTCTTCTCTCATTTTATCATCTCCGTATTCACTGATTATGAGTTATAATTCTTCCCTTTTTTTCATCTTTTCAATTAATTCACATGCTTCCTCATAACTCATTCCGTTCTGTTGCCCCATCCACAAAACATCCCTTTCCCAATCTAATAATTCAAGTGTTGATTGACCCATTTTCTCAAACTCGTTAATTGGAAATATAGCTCTTAAATTTGTAATTTTTACAACATCTGCAGCTGCATTATATAAATCAATATATTCTTTATCGAATTCATCAACACCCAATTCTGTTACAATATCATAAGAAAACAATCGCGGAAATTGTTGAGCAATTTCCATGAATACATCAATTACTGTATCAATTTTTTCTTTTTGCGCTTTTGAATATGGCACATTTAGTCCTTTAACAATTGTATCATCAATCGTAGCTATTATCGAATGCAATCGAATTCCTAACTTTGGATGAGTTGTATCATTTACACTATAATTATGAAAAATTGAAAATACCAGCAATGCTGCCAAATAATAATTCAATAGTTCATATTTAATACTTTGGACATCTCCCTCCTTCATAAGTATCTGCCATGCAGCATCTATTGCAGAAAACTCGTCAGCTAACATCTCCATAGCTTGTAAGTCAATTATACTTTGTGTCCCTGTCAGTTCTTTTTCTTCAATAATATTATCATTTTCCCACAAAAAAGCTCTTTCTGTACATATCGTATCGCAATGACCTAATATAATGTGCATATACTCATGCGTCAAAATCATTTTGAATGCATAAGTCCATAACAATGCTTGTACTTCAGATACATTTTTATTTTGGTAATATTCCCAGTGCTCATTCTGAACCAAATAATCAGCTAAAATTTGTGTACGTCTTATCAGTTCAACATATGTAGCAGAATGAATTCCTATATAATAGCGTTTGTTTATAACAAAACAAAAAGCATTAACTATTTCATCCTTTACACAGAACACATGTATCTCTGGTGATATTCCCCTCCCTTCAGACATTTTTTCAATTAAAGTATCAACCATTTCAGATACACTATGGATTAACTCATTTTCAAAAGAGGAATAATCCGAATAGGTTTCATCAAAAATCATATGACTGCCTTTTTTATTTTTATTCAAATACTCTAGAAATTCATTATGATATATATTCCCTTCCATTTTTCATTTACCCTTAACTTATCAATATATCCAGCGCTTTTTATTATAACACATTTTTGCAATAATTAAAATATATTATATTAATTAATATTGTGCTACTTCTTAGAGTATTATCAAAATGAATTGCTAAATGCAATAATGCAATCACTCTATAAGCCAATACAAGGTAAAAGTAATTTTATGTCATTTATGGTATCAGTTACAATATCCACATTGGGGATGGGATAGTTTTCCCTTCCCGTACACATTGCTAATTTTAGCAATACACAACATAATCCATGAAGGCAACACAAATACATATCTCCGCCAAGAATGTCTATGAATAAATTCCGCTTGGCTGAGGAAAAATAAAGCCAATTATTTTATTGGGGGCCGATTAATGCGCTGTTTCTTCTACGGCTGGTATCTGAAATGCCAATCCGACATGCAAACCCTGGCGGTTATTCCTGCAATTCACAAAACGGAAAACAAATGTACATGCTCCATACAAATCATAACGGAAGATGGTGCATGGATCGTTCCTTTTGCAGTCGATGATTTTCACCAAGAAGGGAGAGTCATCAAGATAGGAAATAATCGATTTGGTGAGAGGGGATTTAAGCTGGCGATTCATACACCGGAGCTTACAGCAAAGGGAATCATTGGCTTTGGACCGCTTTCCCCACTAAAATATGATATCATGGGTCCCTTCTCTCTTGTTCCCTTTTTGGAGTGTCGGCACAGTGTGTTTAGTATGCGACACACAATCCGGGGAAAGATACAAGTCAATGGACAGGAATATGACTTTTCGGATGCCAGGGGATACTGGGAAGGTGACCAGGGCAGATCTTTTCCCAGTGAGTATGCCTGGACACAATGCTGCTTTGCAGACGGCTCACTGATGCTGTCAGTGGCGGATATTCCTCTGGCTGGGTTTCATTTTACCGGTGTTATCTGCGCTGTGCTATATAAAAACAGGGAGTATCGTCTGGCTACTTACCTGGGTGCTAAGGCAACGCAGATTCATAGAGGAAGAATCAAGATAACACAGGGCGACCTGGAGCTGGAAGCGAGACTGTTTAGGAGCGCCGGAAAAGTGCTGAAGGCTCCTAAAGTGGGAGATATGGTAAGGACCATTCGGGAAAGCGTAGCTTGTTCGGTCTTTTATCGGTTCCGCCAAGGGAAGCGCACGCTCTTTGAATTTGAAACAGACAGGGCCTCTTTTGAGTATGAGTATCCACGCTGAAACTGTATGGTATGAAGACAAGTGCACTTATTTGAGAAAAAAGTCAAGAGAAGTGGGCGGAATAGAAATTTAACTACAGTGAGGAAAATGCATGAATTCAATTTGGACGGAAACTGCAAAAATGCCAAAGTTTAAGCCACTAGAAGGAGAAGTGCATACCGATGTATTGATCATTGGCGGAGGAATAACCGGCCTTTTGTGTGCACATTTTTTAGAGAAAAGCGGGGTGGAGTATCTGCTGGTTGAGGGCAGGACTATCTGCAGCGGCATCACCAAAAACACTACGGCTAAAATTACTGCCCAGCATGGATTGATTTATAGCGACCTTTTGAAAAATGCCGGCCCGGAGAGAGCGCGAATGTATCTGGAAGCCAACCTGAAGGCAGTGGAGAATTACTATGAACTGTGCCAGAACATAGACTGCGATTTTGAGGAGCGGACAAATTATGTCTATTCCACAGTGGATCGGCACAAACTGGAGCAAGAAACGGATGCGCTGGAAAAAATCGGGTATAGCCCGTTGTTTCAGGAAAAGGCAAATCTGCCCATTGCCACTGTAGGAGCGGTGGGATTTACACGCCAGGCTCAGTTCCACCCTCTGAAATTTCTGGCAGCAATAGCACAAGGTTTGAAGATTCACGAGCACACCTTTGTCACAAAGCTCTCGGAAGACACTGCTGTGACAGAAAATGCGCGTATTACCTTTCAGAGAGTGATCTTTGCCACTCATTTTCCCATTGATAATAAACACGGGCTGTACTTCCTGAAAATGTATCAGCACCGGTCCTATGTGATCGCCTTGGAAAATGCAGCGTCAATTACGGAGATGTATGTGGATGAGGATAAAAAGGGACTGTCTTTCCGAAACTATGGGGAACTCCTTCTGATGGGCGGGGGGGCCCATCGCACGGGAAAGCGCGGCGGCGACTGGCAGGAACTGAGAGAGTATGCAGCAAAATATTATCCGCAGGCAAAAGAACGTTACTGTTGGGCCACCCAGGACTGCATACCCTTGGACAATGTGCCCTATATTGGACTTTATGCCAAAAGCATGCCCCAGTGTTTTGTAGCGACGGGATATCACAAGTGGGGAATGAGTACCGCAATGACGGCTGCAATGCTCTTGACAGACCGGATTCTTGGTAGAGATAATCCTCATTCAGAGGTGTTCTGCCCTTCCAGAAGTATCTGGAAACCTCAGCTTTTGATCAACTGTGCCGAATCTGCAGTGAATCTGCTGACGCCTACCACCAGACGATGCCCTCACCTGGGCTGTGCTTTGAAATGGAATGAAGCGGAACATTCCTGGGACTGTTCCTGTCACGGCTCTCGATTTGACGTGCAAGGCGGTCTCATCGACAATCCTGCAAACGGTGACTGGAAAGGTCCGAAGAAATAAAGTTACACTAAAAGCTATTTTTGAGGATATAGATATAAATATCACCCATATCTATTTTACGTCCGAAAATCCTTGCAAAATACTACTTCTAAAAGGCTAAAACTTTTTGGAAAAGTATTCTCACTACTTATTCCTCTTTCTAATTGAAAAACTTGGAACCTTCTGGACGCTCCATATAGCTTAGCCATTGCTGCGGAAGATCGTCTGCATAAAGAGAAACCATCCCACCCACGATGGCGCATATTGTATCCCTGTCCCCCAAAGCTGAAACTGCCACCCACAATGCCTCCTCAACTGAAGCATAATAATACGCCGCACACCAAAGACAAAACGGGACAGTATCCTGTGCTGTCAGCATCATTTCATTTCCAACCTAATGCAATACCATCCAATGCGCGTTTTGCGTATTTTATTCTATCTTTCAATTCCATTTCCAAATACCTCCCAGCAAAAGATGAACTGCAGAACGCCTACCGTACCCGAAGGATTCTGACTGGGAACCTGGGCGGCATCGAGCGGATTGAGGTCGGCGGGACTATCACTGTTGTCTATTATTTGAGGATGCCACGGAACACTTCCATGTAGGTGAGCAGATTCTTGTCCGCTTCTGAAGTGTAAAGATCGCATCCTTAGAGAACATCTCTGTGAAGGCGGATGTCAAGAGCGTAAACGGCAACACCAGCAAGGAGAACCTGCGTAAGTACAAGATCCAGGGCAATTAAAACTTCTTTCAAAACTTCTTTCATTTTTTTGCTTTACTTCAGAAACTTCCTAC
>JAFLTH010000146.1 GCA_022510525.1 Lachnospiraceae bacterium
CCAGCCAACTTACTATTTGTGCAATCCGTCTTTCAGGCATAGCGACAAATTTCAAATTACTTTGATAAAATGGATATGAAGTATTTATAGTTTATTTGGAATCGGATTGTACAATCCCATTTTTTAATGTATAATGACTTTGCAGAAGAAAATATGACATATGTGTCAGAAAATGGATTGGTAAATAATTTGGATAAAGAAATAAAAATAAAAGAACCAAAAAAACTGCCGCAAGAATTTTTAAATAGGATGCAGAACCTTCTTGGAAAAGAATATGCTGAATTTATCTCGGGATATGAGAGGGAGCGTTTCTATGGTCTGCGGTATAATCTGCTTAAATCCGGGAAGGAAGAATTTTTAAGGAAGATGCCGTTTGAGCTTACACCGGTAAAGTGGTGTGAGGAGGGATTTTATTATAATAATTATTATTCTGACAAAGATTTATGTGGAAAAGATTCATATGAAGTAAATTATAAACAGCCGGGAAAGCATGCATATCATGAGGCAGGAGCCTATTACATACAGGAGCCGAGTGCTATGTCGGTTGTGGAAGTGCTGGGGCCTGAGCCCGGAGAGCGGATACTTGACCTGTGTGCGGCACCGGGGGGCAAGACTACCCATATAGCAGGAAAGATGATGGGAAAAGGTCTGCTTGTCACTAATGAGATTGTTCCGGACAGGGCAAGAATATTGTCGCAAAATGTAGAACGGATGGGTATAGCCAATGCTGTGGTATGTAATGAGCCTCCTGAGAGAATGGCAGAAATTTTTCCGTTTTTTTTTGACAGGGTTTTGGTGGATGCCCCCTGTTCCGGAGAAGGAATGTTTCGCAAAGAAGAGATTGCAATAGATATGTGGAGTCCTGAAAACGTCGCTATGTGCGCCGAAAGGCAGCTTAAGATTTTGGAAAGTGCGGCGTTAATGGTAAAAGCGGGAGGCGTATTGGTCTATTCAACCTGTACTTTTTCACCTGAAGAAAATGAAGGTGTGATCAGTACATTTTTACAGCAGCATCAGGAGTTTGCGATAGAAGAATCCGCTTTGGAGAAATTCTTTTCACAGGGAGAGAAATGCTGGATAGAGAATCCTGCCGGGAATATAGAGCATACTATGCGGCTGTGGCCCCATAAGATAGAAGGAGAAGGGCATTTTATAGCAAAGTTAAGAAAAGCTGACGGATTAAATCCCAAACCGGATTATAAATCAGAGTTAAAGCAGAATATTAAAGCTAACGTGAAGTTAAATCCAAAATCATCATATAAGGGTATACAGAAACAGGATAATGCTCTAAAGCTGTGTAGAGATTTTTTGGATAAGGAACTTGGACTTTCTAAAGGGCGTAAAGAAATACTTGAACATAATGGAACTATGACTCTGTTTGGCGAGCAGATTTATCTTGTACCTTCAGAGATGATAGCTTTGCAGGGCATTAAAGTAATAAGACCCGGACTACATCTTGGCACCAATAAGAAGAACAGGTTTGAGCCGTCTCATGCGCTGGCGCTGTTTTTGTCTCAGGATGAGGTTGGGAATCATTATGAAATGACGGATGAAGAGACTGAAAAGTATCTTAGGGGAGAGACCTTTGCTTGCGGCGAAGGTTTAAAGGGTTGGACACTGCTTACGACAGGAGAGTACTCCATCGGTTTTGGGAAGGCCGGGGGAGGACAGATGAAGAATCATTATCCTAAGGGATTGAGGAGAAGTTGATATAATAGATGTTGGAGGAAGTAAAATGGAAATACGACGCTCAATGGAAGAAGATTTTCACAAGATTATGGAAATATATGAATATGCCAGACATTTTATGGCGGAGCATGGAAATCCTAATCAGTGGGGGCCTACAAACTGGCCGCCGGAAGAATTGATTCATTCCGATATTGCAGATGGTAACAGCTATGTATGTATTCATGAAGATAAGATTGTAGGTACATTTTTCTTTACCCAAGGCATAGAGCCTGCTTACAACATAATAGAAGATGGCGAATGGCTGGATAACAGCCCTTACGGAGTGATTCATCGGATTGCCGGTGACGGAACCGTAAAAGGAATCGGAAGCTTTTGTATTGAATGGGCATTTAAGCAATGCGGTCATCTGCGTATGGATACACATGGCGACAATCGGGTGATGCAGAATCTATTGAAAAAAAGTGGCTTTGTTCACTGTGGAACAATATATGTGGAAGAGGATTGTTATCCAAGGCTGGCATACGAAAGAACATCCGGCAATGTGCCAAAATGGCTAAAATATGCAGTATTTTACGAAATATATCCACAGTCTTTCAAAGACTCAAACGGAGACGGAATCGGTGATTTCAACGGAATTATTGAAAAACTGGATTACATCAAGAGTCTTGGCTGTAATGCTATCTGGATGAATCCCTGCTTTGATTCCCCGTTTAAGGATGCCGGTTATGATGTGCGGGATTACAAGAAGACAGCTTCAAGATACGGAAGCAATGAAGATTTAATTCGCTTATTTAAAGAGGTACATAAAAGGGATATGCATATCTTGTTGGACCTGGTTCCCGGTCATACCTCGGAGGAACATGAGTGGTTTAAGCAAAGTTCTAAGCTTGAAAATAATGAATATTCCGAGCGTTACATATGGACTGACGACTGGTTTCATGCACCTCAAGGGTTAAATTATGTGGCAGGGGAGAGCCCGAGAAACGGAGTTTATGTACTTAATTTTTTCAAGTGCCAGCCTGCGCTTAATTATGGTTTTTTAAACCCTGCGGAAAGTTGGCAGAAAGGTATAGATGATCCGGCCTGCATAGCTACAAGGGAGGCTATCAAGGATATTATGCGTTTCTGGCTGGATGCGGGATGTGACGGATTCCGTGTGGATATGGCGGATTCTTTGGTTAAGAAAGATGATGAGAAAAAAAGCGGAACAAGTCTGGTATGGAAGGATATAAGAAAGATGCTTGATGAGTCATATCCGGAAGCAGCACTTGTATCCGAGTGGAACATGCCGCAGTTTGCTATTCCGGCCGGTTTTCATATGGACTTTTGTCTGGACTGGGAAGGCAGTGGGTATAATCTGCTGCTTAGGAATCTTAAAAATGGCAGGAATAATAGCTTTTTTAGCAAGGACAGCGATATGAGCATACTGGATTTCCTAGACGAATATATGGAAAAGTATGAGCAAATCAAGTATCAGGGCAGCTACAGCCTGATTACCGGGAATCACGATACGACACGCGTGTCATATTTTTTGGATGAGAGAGAGCTTAAGCTGGCTTATGCCTTTTTGTTTACAATGCCCGGTAATCCTTTTATATATTATGGGGATGAAATCGGTATGCGTTATCTGAATCTGCCGTCCAAAGAGGGCGGTTATACCAGAACCGGTTCCCGTACGCCTATGCAGTGGGATGATACAAAGAATTGCGGTTTTTCAAAGGCGGCTGCCAGGGATTTATACCTGCCTGTTGATACTGCAAAAGATGCACCTACCGTGGTCTCGCAGGAGAGGGATTCGGATTCGCTGTTAAATACGGTAAAAGCTTTGTTGGCAATGCGGAATGAATATGATGCACTTAAGGATAATGCCAATCTTGAGATTGTCTATGCCAGGAAAGATAAGAGAGCATTTGCATATAGGCGCGGAAATCTCATAATGCTGTGTAACCCGGCGGGGGAGGAAACTGTAATAAACGGAGTTGATATTGGTGAGATGATTATGGATACGGGCGGAAAAATATACGAAATAGGGAGTATAAATTGCTGTAATAAAGAATATATCTTAAGCGGGCAGTCGTTTGGAATATTTGAACTCTAAAGAGCGCTTATCTAACCGGAGGCACTTATTATTAAGTGTCTTTGGCTTTTAATGCCTTGTAATTTTCTCCCCAGGCTTGCATAGAGGCAAGAATCGGACGCATAGATTCTCCCAACTCCGATAAAGCATATTCAACTCTTGGAGGAACTTCAGGATAAACGGTTCTGGTAATAATTCCGTCTGCTTCCATGGAACGCAGACTGTCAGTCAGTACCTTTTGACTGATTCCATCTAAATTCTTCTGCAATTCATTGAATCGCCACGGGCGCACAAGCAGATTTCGCATAATCAGCAGCTTCCATTTATTCCCGATAAGCTGTACGGTAGTTGCGACAGGGCATTCCGGTATCAATTCTGCTTTTGTTTTCATAGCAAACCTCCATTACTTCAAAAAAGAATGTTACATTCAAATTATACTGTAACATCATGATAAATTCAATAGTTACCTAAATGGTAACAATAGTTACTTAAATAGTAACAACAGTTACCTAAAGGTAACTGAGTTATAAAAAGGTGCGTACTTGTTAGAAATATTGACGCCTTTATAATTATAGTCACAGAGAGGAAAGATCTTTCTGAATACATAAAGGAGGTCACTCAAATGGCACTTTCTAATCTTGTCGGATGGAATGAGAATACGACAGCTTCAGCCTGCGGTACTTCTTGCGGTGGCGATAAGCCGGAAGAAAAGCCCGCTTCCTGCGGTTCTTCCTGTGGTGCTGGCGACAAATAATTCATTCCACTCACAATGCGGTTTCCGGCAGGAGTATTCCTGCCGGAAATTATGTGTTATATCTTGGCAAAAGCGATTTGATATATATAAGTGCTATATGTGAGGATGTGATATGAAAAAATATTTTTCTTTCCAGTGGCATATAACAGATGAATGTGATCAACGGTGTAAGCACTGTTACATATTTTCGGAGAATAATTGTAAGAGACTTGATTTTATGAATTGGCAGCAGATAGAGGATACCTTTTACAACTGTTTGGACTTCTGCGAAATGTATGACCGTCTGCCGTACTTTTATGTCACGGGAGGCGATCCGATTCTGCATCCCGATTTCTGGAAGCTGCTTGAACTTTTAAAAGAGCATGATATCCCTTTTACAATCCTAGGAAATCCGTTCCATTTGAATGACGAAGTATGTATAAGGTTAAAAGAGTACGGATGTCAAAAATATCAACTCTCCCTTGACGGTATGAGAGAAACGCATGACTGGTTTAGGAAACCCGGATCCTTTGATATTACATTGGAAAAGATTGCATGCATTAAAAAGGCAGGTATACGAAGCGTGATCATGACGACAGTCTCTGGTATAAACATTGAGGAAATTCCTGATATCATAGATACGGTGGTTACCGCAAAAGTTGATGTGTTCGCTTTTGCCCGCTACTGCCCGACAAGTGAGGAAAAGGATGTCAGTATAGAACCTATGCGTTATCGGGAACTGCTTGACGCCTGTGATAAAAAATTCAAAGAATATGAGTCATCAGGGTGTGAAACTTACTTCAACAAAAAAGATCATCTCTGGACACTGTACGAATATGAAACAGGTGTATTCAAAATTCCCGAAACAGCGGAAGCAGATAAGATTTACGGAGGCTGTAATTGTGGCAACTGCCATTTGACGATTTTACCTAATGGCGATATTTATGCTTGCCGCAGGGTACAGGACAGCCGTGTAGCAAATGTTTTTGAAGACAGATTGGCTGATGTGTGGGTCTGTGAGATGGAGGCATACAGAGAGTATAATAAATTTAAGAAATGCAGCAAATGTGAACTGAAAGCGTGGTGCCGTGGCTGCCCTGCTGTGGCTAGTGGATCAAGCAGCTGTAGGACGGCAACTGATAAATTTTATGATGCTGACCCGCAATGTTGGAAGGAAGTGGTATAATGGAACTGTTAGAAGCAATAAAAAACAGAAGATCTATCCGCAAATATCAGGCGAGACAAATTCCTAGAGAGGATTTGGAGAAAATAATTGAAGCGGGTACTTATGCATCCAATGCAGGTGGCGGTCAGCGAAGTATGATAGTCGGGATACGTAATGCAGAATTGGTAGAAAAGTTGGGTAGAATGAATATGGCACACTTTGACCGCAGCCGATTGATTGGTTCTTTTGTCTCTAAGGAACAACCCAGTGTGATTGACGATCCTGCCATTAAGAGCGGTTTTTATGGGGCCCCTGCGCTTTGTATAGTATTTGCTGAGAGGAACTTTATGTTTGGTATTCCGGATGCTTTCTGTTGTGCGGAAACGATGTTGATGGAAGCATATGATTTGGGGATATCTTCTTGTATTGTTTCCCGTGCGGAGGAAACTTTTG
>JAFLTH010000147.1:0-4798 GCA_022510525.1 Lachnospiraceae bacterium
CAGAAGGACTTGTAGATGGTATGATTTCTACATTAGTTGCATTAGTGCGTGACGGACTTTTGGACCCGGCAGAAGGAGCCAGACGGGCGAACATGACGCAGGAAGAGTTTGAGCAAAAGGTAAAAGGCATCTGAGAAAAAGCAGGTTTACCAGGTGAGAAAATGGGAGTTTGCCATGGATATTTCAGAGTTTATGAGTATTGTAAGTGAAGTAAAGGAGAATAAACCAATATTATTTGGGTTAGAGAGTGATAAGGCTGCTTCTGATAATGAAATTGAACAAATTGAGGAATATTATGGTGTTGAATTACCCAAGAGATATAAAGAGTTCCTGAAAGAATTTGGTGGTGGATATTTTGGATACATAGTTGTTTATTCATGCGATCGCAATAGCAGATTCTATTTAGGTAACAATGTTTTAAAGGAATGGATTGATACATACAATTTCTTTCCGGTGATGGATTTTGAAACGGGTGATTTATGTGGGTTTAAAATTTATGATAATAAATGTCGTGAATACATGTGTATGTTTGATCATGAGGAAAAACAAGTGAGAGAAGAAAATGAATATGATTTCTTTCAAACTTTAGCCAAATATGGGTTTAAATTATAAAATGCGGTCCATTTACATTTTGGGATGTAATCGCAAATGACAGAGCATTGTTTGAAATTATGAACAATAACTGTTCTTAATAAATAAGTATGAGGAGGCAGGCAAATTTGCGGATGTTATGTCATATTACGAAGATTTGACAAATTATGAATATTTAGATAGTAGGTATGAGCTTGACGAAAGTTATAGCGTACTTAATATCGGTTGGATTGATGGTTTACATAAGTATAATGTGGGAAATGTTCCTGAGCAATTTTTACCACGATTATGGGAATATATTATTGTTCCTATGAATCGAACTAGAGGATTACATTACGACTGTATTTTAGACGGTCAAAATAAAACATTTGTAGCAAAGTTTCAGAAATATGCAATAAAATTAGGTGATGCTGAAATTAGGGTTATTGATGAGGAACACAAAGTAGTATATGCTTCTCCTAATTTGATCTTGCATTATATTATCGACCATCGATATTGTCCACCAAAATGTTTTATAGATGCTGTCATGAACGGACCTAAACCCGATTCGATTTGCTATAAAAAGATATTGGTTGAAAAAGATAAATCTAATATGAATACGAAAGTGGGTTGTATCTTTTGTGGGGCTCATAAAACAAGATTAGGGTTTTGCTATGATATTAAGAGGGATGATACAAAAAAAATTGAAGTTGTTGAGTGGGAAAACAATATTGATATTTCACAGGAAAATCTGATTTATAATGCTATATGCAGAGAATGTGGCGGCATTTTCGATGTTCCGCTTAAAGCAATCTCACAAACAATGTAGGATGGACAGAGCAGCCATATGTGTTGAATCGAGGGTAAATAGAATGGATAGTGATCGAAAACAGCGTCTGGAACAATTAAAGAAAGAAAACAAGGTGGTTCAAGCCCAAAAGAGAGTTGAGAACAATATTCTATTAAAAGAATGTATTACTGCTTTAGCATCTGACGCAGAGATATTAAAGAAAGAAGACGCTGATAAGATATATAGAGTATTTAATGAAACAATACCGTTTTTACCGTGGGGCATAGATTGGAAACAATTGAAGGCAGTTCATATTGTTGATGATGTTAAGAAATTGAAAAGTGTTTGTAAGAGTGAATATTTCTACATTATATGGAATGCGGAATTACCCATTATGAAGAGCGATTTATTTTCAATCACAAGATGCATAGACGATATAAGCGCAGTGGAGCCGGATACATGGTTATTGTCTCTAAACTGCGATGAGGTGATCGAGTTATATCACGAAGGTAAAATAACGGTTGGTATGGTCAGTGAAAAATGAACTGCATAAGGAACATTTCCTGAATATAGTGAAAGAGGTAGTAATAATAGAATGGTTAAATATTATAAGTAATACGGACAGCGTGATACATGATATTTGCATAACAGATTCTAGCTTGATCGTAAATATTCGGTTATGGGATCAAACAATTAAGCATCTTAAATTTTTGAATTATTACATTTTTAAAGAACAAAGATCAATGGGTGAGGAAATAGGAGATGTAAAAAATTCAGGCAAACTCATTAACGCTAGATGAATTAAAACAAAATATACTCAATGGTGATGGCACAACTGACGAAATTGCCGGTGTTAAAAGTATATTGTTTTATAACGCATGGAATGACAGAATAATATTGGAAGTATTAACTGAAACTATTGAGTTCGAGTAGACTTGATTCATTCTTTTCAAATCTTTGCAGCAGTATTACAGCAAAAGGAGCCTGTATTTAAATAGGTAGGAGGTTTAAAGTAATGTATGAATATTTGAAGAAATATATCAACGTTGATTCGAATGAAATACATCGTTTTTTCAAGGTAGAAGAAGGGGATATTGAGCGGGCGGAAAGGAGAATGAAATTTGAGTTTCCAAATTGCACGTAGAAAAGGCAAAATATTATTTAAAATGGTCTTACGCAGAAACCCCTTATTTTGCATATGGAGAAGAGTATTTTGAGGATGTAAATAATGTGTTTTTAGAAAGAATGCGGAAACTGAGGACTGAAGAAGAGAGAGATAACGAAATTCAGTTAAGAATAAACTCAATGGAAAAGGTTATGCATAATCTTGATATGGATGGAATGTTTGGACAGGGAAAAGAGCGTTTAGGGATTGTTATTAACGCTGAAGTGATGCCGCCGGATTTTACAAATACAGAGAGAGCACTACGGTTAAATCCTAGAGAGGCACTTGACGAATGGTTGGAAGAAATTGCGGAAGTGTAATATTTCATTAATTGCATATGTTCGTGTCGGGACGAAAACTTTTCCTGACAATCAATTTACCGTCTGATAAGATACACACTATTAGATTAATTTCATCATGTGCATCAGGCACATTCGTGACAGGTTCTGTCAGATTTTCAGCAGAGATTCTGGTAAAAACAAGTTACAGGGACAGATGATCCGTGATATGACAGTCAAGGTAGCGGACAGTCTTGCAGTCAAATGGTCAAACGTGAAGAAAGGAGTAGAGGATATCATGGGTGGAGAAATACTGGAACTGGAAGCGGATAAGATTTTAAATCGAGGGATTGATATTGGCAAAGCAGAGGGTCATTCGATTGGTAAGGCAGAGGGTATATCAGAGGGTCTTTCGATTGGCAGGACAGAAGGACTTGTAGATGGTATGATTTCTACATTAGTTGCATTAGTGCGTGACGGGCTTCTGGATATGGTGGAAGGTGCCAAACGGGCGAACATGACGCAGGAAGAGTTTGAGCAAAGACCAAATGACAGCTGAATAACAGTACATCAACCGGGAAGAAGCAGGAAACTGCTTCTTCTTTTACGCTTGACACACTTTTAAATTTCATCACGATTTTTCAAGTTTCGACATAACATAATTATGGGAGATAACACATCCAATGTTTTGAAAGGAAGTAAAGCAATGAATGAGAAAGGAAATAAACCAAAAAGAAGAAGCAGAAAAGAATGGATTGTCCCCTTGCTTCTTCTGCTGTTGATGATAATTGGGGCAACAACTCTTTTTGTATTATTACTGCGGGAGAACCGCGGGGAAAATATTGTGCAAGTCTTTGTCTCAACCGAGTATTCAGCCGACGGAGTAGGACTGATTATCGATCCGAACTCGGAAACCGGACGTTCATCCAAAGCTGATAGTGTTTTGGAACAGGACGTGGCAATTTCAGGGAGAAAATCCATGACAATTCCTGCCAATAAGAAGGAAATAACAGCCGATTTTTATAATCCGAAAGAAAATGAAGGAGCGTATTACCTAACTTTTGAACTTAGGCTGTGTGATAACAGTGAACTTGGATACGAGGCGCTGTATACGTCCGGACTTGTTGAGCCGGGGCAACACATTGAGCAGATTGAACTTTCCCATGCACTTGAAAAAGGTGCATATGAAGCAGTCATTCACATTCAACCTTACCGCATGAATGAAGAAAAAACGCTTACCAACAATGCAGATATAAAAATCAAGCTGGTTGCAAATTGAGAGACATTTTCATAACAAATAAAATAAGGAGAAGGTATATTAAAATGACTAATATGAAAAAATTTTTATCTGTTATCATGATGGTCTTATTGACTTTGGGAGTGCCGATTTATTCGCAGGCAAGCGAGGAAACGGCAGCCCCGCAGAATACACAGGAAAAAAGTGCAAATACCAACATAGACTACAGTATGGAAGAAACCTACACGGTCACTTTCCCCGCGAGCGTAACCTTTACCGATACAGAAACATCGATTGACAGAGGACTGCTGGTAAGCGATGTGGTGCTTCGTGAGGGCAGAAGCCTTAATGTAAACGTTACGAGCCTTAACGATTTTCAAATGAAAAATGGAGAAGGATTCATTGCCTACCGGCTCATTGTCAATAACAATTATGATAAGCCGGTAAACCATAATAGCAATGTGCTGACCGTGGTCGCCGGGGAGAAATCAGGTTGGGCAGTTCTCACATTTACTACGGAGTTGGATAAATCCGATGCACCATATGCAGGCCGCTATAGCGACACACTTACTTTTACTGTCTCAATCGATTAAAATTTATTCATGCACCTGCTCAATTCCCGAAATATCAGCATCTATCGCCATGGAATAATTGGTATAGTAAACGACGAAGCCGGGTTTCGCACCGTTTGGCTTCTTGACATTCTTCCTTTGCAGATAGTCGATTTCCACTTTTTCCTGCTCCCTGCCCTTAGAGTA
>JAFLTH010000147.1:4898-6114 GCA_022510525.1 Lachnospiraceae bacterium
CCGCTTTCAATAAGCTCCTCCTTAATCTGTACGAGGTCATCCTCCTGCATGGCAATATCCAGAGCCGTCATAATCGATTCCAGATGCTCAATTTCACCTTTGACTTGTACGGTCAATTCTGAGAGCGCCTCGTAGGTTCTTTTTAATTTCCCATACTTATCAAAATATTTCTTGGCGTTTTCCTGCGGAGTCAGCGTGTCGTCCAGAGGAATTGTAATCATTTCATTGGTGTAGTAGTTTAGGGCTTCCATAGACTTTGCACCCTGCTCCACATTATAGCCGTAGGTGTTTAGAAGTTCGCCGTACACCTTGTATTTATCACGCTTATCTGTATCCTGCATCTGCCGTATCTGTAAGTCGTACTTCTTTACATTGCGCTCTAAGGCGGTCTGGACAATCTTGCGCAAATCTACGGACTTCTGACGAATACGGGTCACCATGCTGCGCTGCGCATAGTATTGTTCCAACAATTCACTGACAGAGTCGTAGTTTTTTGCAACCTTGTCGCCATAGAGAGTAAGGGAAATCGAAGCAAACTCTGCGGGAGCCTTTTCATCATAGTAGATGGTGGGAGTAAAATTTCCGGATTCGACCTGTGCCATCATATCGGAAAATGTACCGTAGAGACTATTTAATTGATTCTCCTCCAGCACATTGGCGGGCATGTCGCCGTCCACACCTGCGCGGTAACAGATTTCCTGTGCAATCACCGGAGAAAGTCCTGTGTAGGAGGAGTAGAGCGCCTTGTACACAGGCATGGGTTTTTCGTGCATATGCTCTGACAGGTTTACATAAGTCAAATGCAAAGGGCTCTGTTTGTCCTGCGTCTGCGGAATAAAGTAATCCCTGCCGGGCAGTACCTCGCGTACGGAGCTGACCATACCGGAGATATGCTTGATGCTGTCGATGATTTTATCTTGCTCATCGCAGAAGATTATATTGCTGTGCTTACCCATAATCTCCACGATCAGCTTCTTGCGGCATATGTCACCCAGCTCGTCCAAGTGTTCCAATTCCAGATGGATAATGCGTTCCAGACCCGGCTGGGATATATCTGTAATTCTGGCATTCTGCAGGTGCTTGCGAAGCAGCATGCAAAAGCCCGGCGCAGTCATGGGGCTGGGCTTATTTACTTCCGTCAGATAGACTAAAGGGAGTGATGCGTCCGCCGACAGCAGAAGCCTGTACTGTGAGCCGTTATTCTTGATTGTCAGCA
>JAFLTH010000148.1 GCA_022510525.1 Lachnospiraceae bacterium
ACCCACATCGATGGTTTTGGAGACCACTGTTCTACCTTTGAACTATGCCCCTATAAGATAAGATGTGGTGAAAGGCTAAGCCTTCAGACCACCGAAAAGTATTATAGCATAGGTGGTCTGGGTTTAGCAAGATATTTTTTGAATCTATGGAACCGTTTTTATGTAAATAACAGGAAGGAAAATGCATATGAAAGTATCATTGTCTGTATTCAGAAAAAGAATGGCCTGGGGTAGTCTGACAGCTATAGGAGTGTTGCTTCTGATTGTCGTAATGATGTTTTGGGAGCGCAGAGGATACAGTGTTGACTATGGTCTGGAGAATTATATTGATATTATGAGCAGATGGACCTATGAAGATGGTCGAAAGGCAGACTTATCCTCACTGAGGCATGAGGCTGGCGAGGTTACTGTATGTTATATGATTCCGGATATGGATGGAAATACTACTTTAAGTTACCGGAGCCATAATATGTATACTAAGGTTTTCCTTGAGGATGAGCTTATTTACGAGACGGACAATACCTATTCTGACAGACCTCCCGGAACCCGCTGGAATCTGGTGACGTTAAAGCCTGAACAGGCAGGACAGATGCTTAGGATACAGATAAAGGCTGCATATAGCGGGGACAGTCCGCAGCTTGACAATATATACTGGGGAGACAGAGCTGCCATAGTTTTGTCATTGATACGGCAGAAGATGTGGGCAGTGCTGATATGCGTGACTATCTGCCTGTGCGGTATTTTTATGATTATTCTGGATATTGCCATAAATTATAAAAAGAAGGGAAAAAATCATGGAATACGCTGGCTGGGAGCTTACGCTTTATGCATAGGCGGTTGGAGTTTGATTGAGACCAATATTCTGCAGCTCTTGATAAAAGATACTCAGATACTGCAGCCTGTAAATAATATACTCCTGATTTTGAGCGTGATGCCTATGCTGTTATATGCAGACTGTACATATGGGATTTTCAAATATCTTCCGGCAAGATTGCTGGGTATGCTGCAGCTTTTGTTTTTGGTGATCTGTATCGTACTTCCTGTGGCAAAAGTGGTGGACTGGCATGGGCTTTTGCCTGTAACCCGGATGTTTATGGCCGTCTGTGCCGTCGGGTTTATCGTATTGTCAATCTGGAGAAACCGTTTTTTGTTTGTCAGAAAAGAGAACCGGACTACATCTGCGTATCTTCAAATGACAGGAATCGTTGTACTGTGTGTGACGGCTGTATTGGAGCTGTTACGCTATAATATATCGGGCGCTATGGACAGAGCAATGTTGTTACGTTTCGGTCTGTTGATTTTTATTATTTGTTTCGCTTTAAGCAGCATGTTACAGACTTATATACTGATTACTCAGGGAATGGAGTATAACAGTGTTCATAAGCTGGCTTACTCGGATGCGTTGACACAGGTGGGCAATCGTGTGGCATTTCTGGAGGGGCTTAAGGAGTGTGTGGATGAGCACATACAGAATCTGGGTATTGTGTATTTTGATGTAAATAATCTGAAAAAGGTGAACGATGTACATGGACACGAGCAAGGGGATGTTTTAATACGGACGGCAGCAAATGTAATCAGAGATAGCTTTGGACCGCATGGAAGGGTCTATCGAATCGGTGGTGATGAATTCTGTGTGCTGTTGGATCATGATCCGATAGACAGATACGCTCAGGCTGTGATTGAATTTAAAAATCGTATTAAGTCTGTAAATGAAAGCGGCAATTACATTTTTAAGCTGCAGATTGCACATGGCTTTGCCTGCTGTGAAGCAGATTCCATGGAGACGGTAGATGATGCGGTTAAGACTGCGGACGAGAAAATGTACCGTGATAAGATACAGCTTAAGAAAGAATCATAAACTCTCAACAACCGCAAAGTTCCATTCGGTTAATTTAATAGTATCACCATCAGTAACAATTATGTTATTTTCTTCGGATACTATGGCATCGTCTGTCCCGGTATCCGAACTTTCGTTTATGAGCATAACTGCATCTGCCCCGTGATATGTAACTGTCTGTACATCATCGGAATAATTGAAATAATATGTAATTTCTTTACCGAAATCATTTACCCCTCTTTTGATTATTACGGGGTATTCCACATCGGGAATTTTAACGTCGGCATCATTACAAAGATACCTAAGCACATCTTTAAGAATATCCCTGTCAAAATAGCAGCCAAGATATGCAGCCCGGCCTTTTCCATATTGATTGTATGTAATCGCTGAATAAGTTCCCCAATGGGGATGGTCATAGTATGCCAACGTTTGGGCAGTGGATGGTATGAGTAGCTCCATCCAGTATTTTACGGTATTTTCGGGCTTTTTGGCCACTTTTCCTGTTTGCAAATTAATCGACTCGGTCGATTGTAAAGGTTTTTCCAATTTTAGGCCTACATTGACTCCATTGGTAAATTGGTCGTATGTCATTCCAAACACATCTGTCAGGTTGTGCGGAAGGTCATCATGATGAATTTTTAACATATCATCTGAAACTGCTGTTTTAAAGCTTGAAATCAAGTGTCCGCCGTTTTTGACATACATGTCTAATGCATTGACGACTGTGTCAGGAACACCATACAGGGCAGGAGTGATCAATACCTGATACTGACTAAATGAGTCGATATCTTCAACGCTAAGTATATCACATTCTATATTAAGCTGATATAGTGCATCATAGAACCATCTGAAAATATCGTTGTAACTAAGAGATTCATGAATCGGAAACCATTGCAGTCCATTAAGTGATTCATGTGAAAGCAGTATAGCGAGATGGGCCTTTTTTTGTAGGTTTTTAAGATGTTGACCATATTGGTCAAGGTCGTCTCCTATGCGGCAAATATCGCGATAAGTTGCGTTTTCCTTAAGATTATGGCTTAGGATTCCTTTCCAGTAGGACTCAATAGCATTGTGTATGGAATGCCAATTCCAGTACATAACGGAATTGGAGCCTGAAGCAAGATGGCTGAATGCCTGTAGACGCAGCTGACCGGGATAGGGAAGCCAGCCTAAGTTTCCCTGTGCTTCGGTTTCCAGTATAAGATAATTGTCTTTTTTGATAGAGCGGGCAATTGCACCGCCAAAGGAAATCTCAACTCCGGTAAGGTCCTGAGCTGACGGGTGATAAATATCAAAACCTGCCGCATCCAGCGTTTTTGCAGCCTCCCATTGATTGACCTCCGGTTGGAGACCGTAGGATATGCCGCGCCACTCATAATCAAAGTTCTGTGTGATAAACTGTCCGGGTTTGGTATATTCCCTGACAATAGAGCACTGCCATGTAAGAAAATCGGTTACCAGTTTTCGCTGGAACTTCTGATATTCGGCGCCAAGGCTGCCGTTAATAGTTCCCCGAATATCAGGAAAATCTTCCCATGCATTGATACGGTTGCTCCAGTAATCCAGACCAAATTCGTGGTTTAACTCATCTAAGTCGTTATGAAAGACATCTTTCAGGTAGTCCACAAATTTGGCCTGTGCATATGCACTGCAGGTATCATAGGCCTTGGTTTCATTATCAAGCTGGAAACCAATGACATGGTCATATGGCGTGACTTCCTCCATAAGTCTGCGAATCATAATTTCCGCATGTTTTAAGTACATGGGATGTGTGATATCCATATTCTGTCTATGGCCGTAACGCTCCTGTCCGGCATGGGTCTGGGTAATGATGTCCGGATATTTAGCGACAAGCCATGTGGGAACCGCATAGGTCGGGGTTCCCACAATAACATTGATATTATGCTTTTTTGAAGCCTTAAGCATACGATGAAGATGAGTGAAATCAAATACACCCTCATAGGGCTCCCAGGTACTCCAGGTGGACTCCGCAATACGAATTACATTAATTTTCGCCTTTTTCATCATCTCCATATCGGTTTCGATTCTGTCATAAGGCAGATATTCATCATAATATGCTGCTCCGAATAATATTTTATCTGTTTTCATGGCCTCTCCTTTATGCGTCGCGTTACCGGTTGCGCAATTGTTTATGGAGATTTTATCATGAAAAAGTTAAAAGGTAAAGCAATTAACCAAGTTTTTCCAGCAATTCCTCCATCTGGCAGATGCCGCGTTTCTGGGAAGTGATGATTGCATCAAGGATAGGCTCAAGCTCCGGACAGAGACGGTATTCCTGTGCATTTTCACAAAGCTTCACAGCGCCTTTATGGTGGGGAATCATCTCTCTTAAGAAGTTACAGTTGACGGAATTTACAGCCTCAGCATCCCTCATACGGCAAAACATGGTATTAGAGATTTCCTCCACTGCATTTTGATACTCACATACACTTTGGTCGGAATTGCGCTGTGC
Organism: Lachnospiraceae bacterium; assembly: GCA_022510525.1. Classification (GTDB taxonomy): domain Bacteria; phylum Bacillota; class Clostridia; order Lachnospirales; family Lachnospiraceae; genus UBA3282. Next base: position 4,311 of record JAFLTH010000148.1, read on the forward strand.
GCTGCAGCAGGAGAGAATGTTTTCCATATTGGAGATACTCCTGGTCTGTTCCTCTATAATATTGCAGGCAATACTTTCAATAGTAAGATTGGTAGTATATTTCAAAATATTTTCACTCATTTTGATGGCTGCTCTATGATGAGGTATCATCTGTACAATAAAGTTATGCGATATACTGTTATTAAGCTCCGCACAAGTCATTCCTTTTATCATATCTTCCAGAATACATGAAAACGTATCCAGATAAGTTTGTGTGTTACGGCTGAAGTTATTGGAATTACCCATAGTTTTAATTTTCCTTTTTTGTTGATATTATTTTTATAATATATTATGCTAAATATAATCATTTGCGAAATGTTTAAAATGTTTGTTTTGATAAACGTAACTAATTTTGTGATTCATAGATAACATAGAAAGGGTCAACCCTCAATGGCGGAAGATAAAAATATGACAATCTCCGATATCGCCAACGAACTCGGAGTATCCAAAACCACAGTGTCACGCGCAATATCCGGCAAAGGCCGTATCGGTGCGGACACCAGACAGAAAATCCTCTCCTATATTGAGGAACATAATTATCATCCCAATGTAATTGCCAAAGGTCTGGCAAAGTCAAAAACATACAATATTGGGCTTGTTATTCCGGGAGATTATAATATAGTGGAACTGCCTTTTTTCCAAAAATGTATGCTGGGTATCAGTAAAATTGCATCTTCCATGGATTATGATGTCCTGCTTACAATTGTTACGGATGATGATATCTCACAGCTTAAGCGCGTTGTGATCAACCACAAGGCAGACGGCATAATATTGACAAGAACCCATGTAAATGACGTATCGGCCAAGTATCTTCAGGAAATGAACATCCCATTTGTTACAATAGGCAGCATGGAAGATTCTTCGATAGTGCAGATTGACAATGATCACAGAACTGCCTGCAAGGAACTCACCAAAAAACTCCTTGAGCAGGGAGCTGATAAAATTGCCTTAATTGGCGGAAGTCAGGATTACGTTGTAACAAAAAGCAGATTGGAAGGCTTTATAAGCGCCTGCCTGCAAATGGGAAAGGTTCCTGATAAAGAGCATATATATCTGGATGTAAAAGATGAAGAAAATGTACGTCAGATTGTTGATAAACTTATGAATGATAGTATAGACTGTATCGTTACAATGGACGATTATCTGTGCAGCTGCGTGCTGGATACATTGCGCCGGAAAAAGGTCGCAATTTCAAATGGTATAAAAGTGGCATCTTTTTATAATAGTTCAATTCTGGATAATTACATTTCAGATATTCCATCAATTATATTCGATGTAGAAGAATTGGGGGAGACGACATGTCGTACGCTGCTTAGAATGATTAAAGGTGAGACGGTATCCCAAAAGACACTTCTTGGCTATAAATTGACGATGCAGGAGGATTGAGTAAATAGTAACTTTTCTTTGCGTCTCTGGCTCTGACAATGAGCAAAGAAAAGTTAC
>JAFLTH010000149.1 GCA_022510525.1 Lachnospiraceae bacterium
AAAAGAGAAAACTGAATTATACGATACATAATCCCAACACAGTGGAAGATACCGCCAATTACTTATTGAAAGTATTGATAGAAGCAAATGAAAGTAAGGTTGAGACGGCAATACAAAACAGTATCAATTTGGAATACGATCAACCGGAAGATATCACAGAAAATCTTGCTTAATTAAGGTTAGCTGCATATGCATAATAGCTTATAATATTTATAGACAATTTCTAATTGTATAGTATTTGGATTTAGGGTAAAATGATTATAAAGTTAGTTCTGGGAATTCTTAGTTTAGTTGCAAGATTAGTCATGGGATGATGACAAGGGAAGTGATTACGTATGCGATATACTATTAATGAAATAAAGAATAAAACAGCTCCTATTGCTAAAGCATACGGAATTGGACGAATGAGTTTGTTCGGATCTTATGCCAGAGGTGAAGCGAAAGACGATAGCGATGTTGATTTGTATATTGAACGCGGAAGATTGAAAAGTCTGCTGCAGTATTTTGCATTTATTGATGAATTAGAAAGTGTTTTGAATTGTCATGTTGATGTCGTGACTACGGGGATTGAAGACAAACAATTTCTTTCTGCAATTATGAAAGAGGGGGTACTTCTATATGAAGAATGAGGATACTCTGATTATTAAGAAAATGATTAAATACTGCGATGATATAAATTCTCTTATGGCAAGATTCAATACAGATTTTGAAAAGTATAAAACTGACATTTCATTCCAGTATTCGTGTAATATGTGTATTATCCAGATTGGAGAACTTGCCAACAGATTATCAGAGGAAGCAAAAGAAAATAGCAGAAATATTCCATGGCGTGCAATCGTGGGAATGAGAAATCTCCATGCGCATGATTATGAAAATGTTGATCTGGAAATTGTTTGGAATACATTATTGGAGGATATTCCGGAGCTGAAACAAAGCTTAGAAAAATTATTGTAGAATATTTTACAGGAAATAGAGAGTGTGAGAATTTGTCAATTGAAGCAAATTTTCATACTCTTTTTTCTTGATTGAATAATCAATAATGAATTTATCTTTGAGCACCTCATTTTTATATCATTCTATTCATTTTCGTTGAAATTATATAAGTAGTTTATTATAATATGAATATGTAAGTCATATGTTTTCCAAAAGTAGTTTTGGAAAATAAGATTAGTAAAGTATTTTCCAGATAAAGTACAGCTTTGTTTCAGATAAAGCATGAGGAGGATTTATGTTTAGCGGAAAGTTTTTAAATTGTTATGGATTGAAAGATTTTGAATTACCTAATATTGATTTTTCTACAGATAATAAGGCAATGATTTATGCCCCAAATGGCGTTATGAAGACATCACTATCCAAAGTGATGGATGATATATCCAAAGGGATTGCTCCTAGAGATAGGGTGTTCCCAAATGCAACGACATGCTATGAGGTAAAGTATTGTGAAGATCAGTATACTTATAGTTCCGAAAGACCAAATGATATTCCTCCAGCTACAGATAGCATTTATGTTATTAATACATTCGCAGATCAGTTTGATTTTACAAAAGAAACGGTAGGTACTATCCTGGCAGATGAGCAGACTCGGAATGAGTATAATGTATTAATGAATGAAATGAATGGAGAAATTCAAGAGATACAAGAAGGGCTAAGGAAGCTGACCGGTCTCACTAAACCAAAGATAAAAGCAAGAATTATGGATGATTTTAGTTTGTCAGACACTGCAGATTGGCCAGAAATTTTTGAGGTTTTAAAAGATGAACTTGATAACTATGAACATTTATCTGTACTAGATGATGTTTTCTATATCGACTTAATTAACGAAAAAACCCTTGCAGTATATGATAAGCCGGAGTTTTCAAATCTTCTAGGACAATATATAGAAAGTCTTAATAAATTTTTAGAAGAAAGTCCTTTGCTAAATAAGGAGTTTACAGACAAGAGTGCGGAGGCATTAATTAAAGCCTTTAAAGGAAATAATTTGTTTGCTGCTAATCATTCTATTTTATTGAGAGACGAAACAACTAGAGTATGCTCAATTGAGGAGTGGGACGCTCTTGTTTCAAACGAGTTGAAAGAAATTTATGCGAAACCAGAATTAAGTTTGGCTTTTATGAAATTAAAGAAGCTTCTAACGGCCAATGCCGAGGTCAGTAAGCTAAGAGATATTATAATTTCACATAGATCAATAATACCACTTTTGGCAGATGTTAATAGATTGCGCAAAATACTTTGGTTAAATTGCATATCACGAATGAATCAACCATTTGATGTGTATTATCAGATAATATCTTCTTATTCGGAGAGAATCAAAGCCTTATATGAAAAAGCTGCTGAGCAATCTCAGCGTTGGCAGAATGTAGTCTCAGAGTTTAACAGAAGATTCAGGGTACCTTTTGAAGTAAAGATAATGAACAAGGCTAATTTTTTGTTGAAAGATGAGGCTCCTAATTTAGTTTTTGATTATTCTCAAGGTGAGGGAGATGAAATACAAACAGAATCCCTTGGAAAAGATGAATTAATGACAGCTTTAAGCACAGGAGAGAAGCGCGCTCTTTATTTATTATATATTCTATTTGATGTAGAACGTATAAGGCAAATGACAGCGGCAGGAACAAACAGATATTTGATAATTGCAGATGATATTGCTGATTCATTTGACTATAAAAATAAGTATGCAATTATTGAGTATTTATCTGATTTGTCTAAGGTACGAGGGATAGATTTGCTTATATTGACACATAATTTTGACTTTTATAGAACAGTTAAGTCTCGCTTAGGTATTGGGCGCTCAAAGTGTTTTGTTGCACAAAGAGAACCCTCAGGTAAAGTTGTTGCCACAGTATTCAAATACCAGAAAGATTTTTTTAAAAACGTAGTAATTAGCAATATAAAATCAGGAGATATTAACACAGAAATAAAAAAGAGGCTATTAATTTCAAGTATACCATTTTACCGAAATCTATGTGAATACAATGGTGATGAAGACTCATATTTAGAATTGACGTGTTTTTTACATATGAAAACCACTCCATTGGATACCAAAACAGTTAATATATCGGATCTGTGGAATATAATTAAAGGGTTTCTTAACAATACAGCTTTTGCAGGTACAGATGAAAACTTTTATGTAGCCTTAAAGAGAAGTGCAGAAGATATTGTTAACAACCCGATAACAGACGAGGTTTCTCTAGATAATAAGTTAATATTGTCGATATGTATAAGATTGCTTGCAGAGGAGTTCCTTCAACAAACATTAATTCGAAATGGACAAGCCTGCGTAGATAGTACAAGTAATCAAACTAGAGAATGGTTTGAATTGGCACGTTCCTTTATGACATCTGAGCAAATAGCAATTATTGAAAATGTCAATTTGATAACGCCAGAAAGTATTCATTTGAATTCATTCATGTTCGAACCATTGATAGATATATCTGATTGGACTTTGAGAGAATTGTATTTTAACGTAAAAAATATGTAATGTGGAATGCTAGAAGGCAAGATAAATTTGTAGGGTATAAAATATTTTTCTAGATGAAAAAGGGATTTGAGGAGTATCGACTTCAAATCCCTTTTTAAATTATTTTTTGCGTAAGTAATTACTAACAGTCGCTTGGGAAATATTCAACATATCTGCAATTTGCTGTTGCTTGAATCCTTCCTTCTTTAAATCACTAATCTGATCCTTAAGGGCATCCTTACTCAAATTTATGGCAAATTGAGAAGAAGTTTGTACAATGCCATTCAGCATCCTTTTTAGTGTGGTAGTATATTGAATTCCGTCGCGGTTTCCGGTTACGCTGGCCGTTCCCGTCTTTGAGTTGAAACTAGTTTTTACATCATTTAAGCCGATATTGGCAACTAAATTATTAATTGCTGTTAACACATTTTCTTGATTTCTCGGTGCAATCTCGTTGTTCATGTATACTCCTCTCCTTCGATTTATTATTAAGTTTTAATTTTATAATATTATAATACTAAAAATGTAATTTATAAAGAGATTTATAAAATTCATACGTAATCATTACAATACGTGTTTACAGTCATTTAACAAGTGATATAATATAGATGTAACAGAGAGAAAAACTTTAACAGAAAGGTATATTCTTATGAACATCGCTGCCTACTGCCGTGTATCCACCGACAAAGAAGACCAATTAAACAGCTTAGAAGCCCAAAAAGCTTTCTTTTCCGAATACACCCAACGGACAGGGGACAACCTTGTTCGTCTTTACGCCGACGAAGGCATTTCCGGTACTAAGATCAAAAACCGTAAAGAATTTCTCCGCATGATGTCCGACGCTGAACACGGATTGTTTGATATGGTAGTGGTAAAGGATATTTCACGTTTTGCCAGAAATACAGTGGACTTGCTTCAGAATATCCGCAAGCTGAAATCTCTCGGTATCGAAACCCAATTTCTTACTGCCAACATGACCAGTATGGGCAACAGCGAATTTGTCCTAACCATATTTGGGGCATTAGCCCAAGAGGAAAGTGCCAACACTTCTAAGCGTGTGAAATTTGGTAAGAAAATGAACGCAGAAAAAGGTCGTGTTCCCAACATTGTTTATGGTTACGACAAGACAATAGGCGACTATTTCAATTTGGAAATCAACAAACAGGAAGCAGAAGTAATCAAGCAGATTTACAAATGGTATCTACAGGAAGGCTATGGTGCAGCTAAGATCGCAAATATGCTCAATGAAAGAGGTTTCAAGACAAAGCGAGGCTGCAACTGGAGCCAGAATGCTGTCTGCCGGATTTTGACTAACGAACTCTATACTGGAAAGATCATCAACGGCAAGCAGGAGGTAGAAGATTTCCTTACCGGCAAGCGGAAAGATAAGGATGAAACAGAATGGATGGTCGTAGAACGTCCTGATTTGAAAATCGTAGAACCAACAGATTTTGAACAGGCACAAGAGATTCTTCACGGCAGACATGCATCCTTTAACATGAACAGAGAACGTCAAAGCAACAAACATCTCTTTTCTACCATAATTCGCTGCAAGGAATGCGGTTGGTCGTTCCGCAGAACGGTGCGTACTTACAAAAATACTTATGTCCGTTGGGTATGTTCCGGACATAACGGGAAAGGCGTAGACAGTTGTCCCAATGCGGTCACGATTGATGAGGACGAGCTGATTGACGTTTTGCAGGAGTATTTTAATCATATTTTGGGTCAGAAGAAAAAGGTAGTCCAGTATGTAGTAGGAGAATTCCAGCGCACCTACAAGGCTAAGGATGAAAATCTGGAGTATGAAAAAGAACTGAAAAGCCAACTGAATAAGCTGACAAAATCCAGACAGAAATATATGGATATGTATGCGGACGATCTGATTTCCAGACAGGAGCTGAATGATAAAATCGGTGGGTCCAGAAAAGAGATAGAACGTCTGGAGAATGAATTGAAAATGGTGTCCTATCATCTGACCAAAGGGGAGCAGCTTGAGAGTGTTTTGAATCACACATTCAAGGAAATAGAAGATATCACCGATGTCCGTGAAATGACCAATACCCAACTCAAGCGCATTATCCAGAAAATTGAAGTGGACAAGGAAGGAAACGTAGAGATTTTCCTGCGCTTGTTCGGTGACTTAGGATTGGAAGAAGCGGTATTAATTGAGGACAAGCTTGCAGCCGATATAACAGCTCTAAATAGTGACAACCATACATAAAGACGTAACAGACCGCCTTTCGCAGCTCAATCCCGC
>JAFLTH010000015.1 GCA_022510525.1 Lachnospiraceae bacterium
CGCCCCGACTCCGACGCCTCTCCATCCGTCCCCCTTACACAAATTTCAATTTACAACTATAAATTCCACAACAAAAAAACGCCGGCACTACGCATCTTAATTAAGATACAAATACCAACGCCTGCGATACATATAATTTGTTCAAAGACACACAATGCAGCGCCTACCCTATGATCTGATACTGCATAAACTCATATAAAAGCTTCGTCCCCTCCGCAATCTCCGGCGGAAGAAGCGCCCTGGCCACAAGTTTAACCTCATCACTTTCTATATCAATACGTCTGAGATTGGCATAGTCCCCGTCAATACTCTCAACCTGATACTGAAACGTATTCATACTTAGTCTTCCTCATCTTCTACTGCTGCCGCTATTCCTGATACAACCGAAGAAACCACCGAAATCACAACCGGAATTAAAATAATAACAAAACCGCCTGCCAATAAAAAGAATTCCATAATCTTTCCCCCCACTAAATGTATATTATATAACCGTATATTTTAAAAATTATTATAAAATCAGCTCTGTATCTAACAGTTTATATTTTACATGAATATTTATAAAATGTAAAGTATACAAGTTAAAATTATTAACTAGTCGTTGATATTTCGTTTCTTTTTCAATTATTTATTTTTATAAAAAAATATTTCAATTTCTAACTTTTATGATATACTATATAAATGTATGTAGCAGAATAACCATAACACTATTTATCGTGTTTAAGGGGGCATATTTTTATGAATGCAAAACTTGAATGGCGTGAACGGTTTAATACCGGTGTGGATTTTATAGACAAAGACCATAAAAAGCTTTTTTCCATTATGAAAAGACTGTTAAGCATGAGTAAGGAAGAAGATAACAGACAGTGGATATGCAATGAGGGAATTAAGTATTTTAAGAATCACGTAGAGGAGCATTTTGCCAGAGAAGAAGAATATATGCAGTCTATCGGCTATGAGGGATATCCCATGCACAAACGTCTGCATGATACATTTAAAAATATGACCCTGCCTGAACTGGAAAACGAGTTAGTTAAGACTAATTGTTCTCTTGACTCAGTAAGGCATTTCCTTGGTGTGTGCATCGGATGGATGACTGCACATACCTTGACCGAAGACTGTGAGATTGTCGGTAAAACGATTGGCAGGCGTAAAAGCAAGTGGACTAATCTTCCTCCCGAGGAAGTTATAAATGCAATTGAGCACTCAATAACGGGCGCTCTCAATAAAATGTTTCGACTTGATACCAGAGTTGTCAGCGACCAATACGGCGGAGAGGATTTTGGTACCTCACTTTACTATAGACTGACATACTCTACCGATAAAGGGCAGAAACGTGACGTAATTCTAATATACGAAGAAGAGTTTCTTATAAATACAGTCGGTCAGCTCTTACAAATCAGATTTAACAAGATTGATGACCTTATAATTAATGCCGCCAGATATATTTCGATTCAGTTTATGTCAACCGTCATTGCAGACTTCCCTACAATCGGGTTGGTTGAGATGGAAAAAGAGAGCCTGCTTACATATGACCAGTTTCTGAATATATTTGATATGCAGACTCCTGAATACAGTCTGTTATTTAATACAGGCGAAGGCTACTTTGGTTTCTGCATTCTTACGACTGATACATCCATTGATGAGGTGGATATCACTATTACAGCCAAAACTGCTACAAGTAAAATCAAGAACTATCTGGATAAAGTACAGACACCTAAGAAGTCCCAGATACTTGTGGTGGACGATTCAGATGTTGTTACGCATGCAATGAAGATGCTTTTAGGATCCGACTATGACGTTGTGCTTGCCAACTCTGCAACCGCTGCGTTTAAATGCATCGGCAGAAATAAGCCGGATATGATTCTGCTTGACTATGACATGCCGGTCTGTGACGGCAGGCAGACTCTTGAAATGATTCGTTCCGACGAGGAGATGGCGGATATCCCCGTTGTTTTCTTAACGGGCAAAGCCGATAAAGAAAGTGTCAATAATGTAAAAGCCTTGAAACCGGCCGGATATCTGCTAAAAACCATGAAAAATGAAGATATCAAAATGGTGATTGACGGCCTGTTCGAAACAATAAATAATGCACCTGAAATTTAATAATCTATATGACTTACTATATAAGACAGGCGGTATAATCGCCACCTGTCTTATATAATACAATTTATCTCCTACCTTATGAGTTTTTCCATTCTATTAAATTCTTCCTCGGACACTTCATACTGAGAGAATCCGGCCTTCTCCAATATCCTAACGCACTCCGCCGCCTCGTTTTCATCCGCCTTTATGAAGCCTTTATATATCAGCCAGGAGATTTGCTCTTCATAATTGACCATTTTGGTCAATTCTTTGTTTTTACCTGCTATTTTACGTATATAATTTTGATATAGTATTACCAGCTTTCCGTTCCTGTCGGAATTACGGTAATCAGAAACAGCCTTTATCTTTTTAACAATCGGACGACATATTAATATAATTATAAATAATATTGCGGCAACAGACAGTATCCGGGCATACAGCCTTCTTGTCTCTTCATCCAATATGGCGGTATTCTGGTCATCTTCAGCCTCTTCATATTCAGACTCCGAATCCTGTCCTCCCGTCAGGAAATCCATAAGCCGCTGCCACAAACTTTCACCCTCTTCATCTTCATAAGAGTATGGCGTTACTTCCGCAACAATCCAACCGTATTCATCATCATAAACCTCTACCCAGGCATGTGCATTGGCATCCGTGGCATCCACGGAAACTACCGCAGTAGTCATAAGCGGCGAATATCCGTCATAATAGTCCTCATAATTTTCATCAGATAAAAGTTCGCCCCTGCTTGCAATATCCGACGGATCGATGGCATAGCCTTCCACATATCTTGCGGGAATCCCAAGATATCTGAAAATAAGTGTGGCCGCACTTGCAAAATGCGCACAATAACCTCTTTTATTTTCCGCCAGAAAATAATTTATAAAGTCTCTTCTATACGGCGTCATTCCCGGACGCAGCGTATATGGTATATTGTCCTGATAATACGCTGCAAGCGCATTAACGACATCCTCAGTATTCCCGGTCGTAAGTCCCGCCTGCTCTACAAAATCAGCTATAACATCAATATTCTCATCCGGAACTATAAGACACAGTTCCATTTCGGAATCATATGTATCAGAATCACCTCTTTCTAAAGAATCATTCTCAGATTCAACGTTTCCGGAATCGTCAGCCTCAGACTCAAGATTTTCAGAATCGTACAGCTCAGGCTCAACGCTTTCAGAAGCCTCCCTGAGACGCGGATAATAAGTATATTCCTGAGTCCGCATCGGATAAATTACTTTGTCAATATCCTCTGAGTAATAAGGCAGATATGCACCGACAGCCGCCGCCACATTTGTGACTTTCATGATACCTTTTGCGGAATACTCTGCGCCTTCCTCATACCTTTTTTTAAGTCCGGCAGCAGTCTCATCTTCTTCTATCACTATCTCCCCGTTGCTGTCCGTAATTGTGCTCCACATATTACTATACGGAAGATATGTTGCTCCCACAAATGTTTTTAAATACACTCTCTCATCATTATATGGTGTAAACTCAACCGTTAAATCAGTTTCAAAGTCAAATCTTACGGAATTAACGCTTCCCAATTCTCCGTTTCTGATTCCTCCGGTATTGGGATAAAAATTAAACAATCCCATTATTCCCAAAACCGATATATTTTCAACGGTATCCATTGTACTTTGCTTAAGCGGACTCATAAGACGCCCCGTATTGTGCTGCTCTTTCGGATAAAAAATTGACGATATACCGATAACGACCGTAATTAGTAAAAAAGTAACCGCCACAATTCCGGCCATCGCACGCACCGAATATACATATGAAATGTGTCTGTCTTTAGAGCGGAACTCATACGCATTATTATCCTGTGTCAGTTTGTAATGATCCCCATACTTAATTATGTAAGCCGAAAACAAACCGGCAAGAAACATGACCACATATATCCCGTCCGGTTCCAGCTCCAGATACAGAGGGATAAGCATCACTGTCAGACCATCAGACCAAGGTGCCTTATAACGCATATTTCTGGAAATCATGATGTTGGAAAAAACACAGCTTACACAACCGATAAAACACATAGATATGGTTACTGCCAAATAACGGTTTCTAACCTGTTCTCCATAATTACGCATTGCACTCGTATCAAAAAAAACCGCAGCCCTCTCTGATATAATATTGACTAATGCATAAAATCCACTGTTTATATAAGTACTAAATGTACTTCCAAACCAGACAATAAACGCAAAAAGGATAAGGTATCCGATTTTTTCCCATCTTCTACTGTAGTAAAGACTTGAACAAAACAGCGCAGCTAAAAGAACCGCTACATTAAGCACCGGTGCGGAATACTCTGCTCCCAATGAAGATAAAAAGCAGCCCATTATGCCCATCACAATCAGATATACAATCAGCCCTTTAAGGAGCAGCGTATATTTTCGGTTTTCTTCCTGATATTTGGCATTTGGGGTTATAACAATTCCCTTTGCCAGGAACACACTCCATTTTTCCGCATTTTTATTTTTTTTCTTACCAAACATTAATTTTCTTCAATTCTGCCTTTCAAAGATAATCATCTAGTTATTCTCTCGCATCTCTACTCCAACAATACCGTCCCTTACTTCAACCCTGAGATACGAAGTCAGATAAGGATAAGTATTACTTAAAAATCTGATCAGGTCCTCGTTAATATGATTGGATAATGCTGTTTTAAAGATTTCGGAGTATGCATCGCCTAACTCATCTACCGTAATGCAGCGATACTCCTCAAAACAATACTCGGCCTGGTTCCAACACATTATACATACAGGCATCCTCTGCTGCATAAAGCTTTTGGCAAAACAATATCCAAGCTCCAGTATCTGCTGAGTGAGTTCATCATCTTTTACCAGATCAAGTAATATCACCATCTCACTTCCTGCAGTTGCAACTCTTTCCTTGACCATAAGATTGTCATTTCTTGCGGAAAGCTTCCAGTGAATATCACGTATGCGGTCTCCTGCAACATACTCACGAATATCGCTTACTTCGCTGAAATCATTACCCTTGTGTTTACTCTCTTCAACTTCTGCGGCGCCTGCCATGAAGCCGGTAACATCCGGAGGCATATTTCGGCTGCCATCAGGCATCACATACAATTCTTTGGAAAGTTCAATATTCCTTCTTAAAACAATGAATCCCAACAGGTCCTGAAGTTCCAGACTATCACATTCTATGGAAAACTTACCGAGATTCACAACACTTAGCGACAACTGCAGCAGGCTCATATCATGCATTTTAACCGGCATATCCACAGACCATTTCACATTATTTTCCAAAAAAGTATTGGCTAATAAAAGACTGACTTTACTTTGCAGCGCCGGAAACCAGGTGGGGTTGCTTAAACGAAGCTCCAATAATACCTCTTCCCCATGTATGAGCCTGTCTTTACCTATTCCAAACTCAAGATTAAGCCTTTTATACATGTAAATGGCCCCAACTAATGATACCGGAATTATAGTTAACATAACAGCTGCAATAAGCCACAGAAAATAACTTTGAAAAAAGACATACAGAAAAATATCCCAGGCAAGCATTAACAGATAATTTATAATTCTTAGAGGGCGCAGTCTGAAACGAATTTTCTCTTCCATAAGCACCTCATCTAACTCCGCGGGCTTTTTACGGTATGAAGAAGCTCATTTATACAGGCCCACATGTTCTTTCCCTCTGCCCGCGCCCTTGAGCTGAGTTTTACGCGGTGCCCGAGCACATCAAGAAGCACATTCTGCACATCCTGTGCAGTCACAAAATCCCTGCCCTCCAGAAGCGCCATTGCCTTTGACATACGAAGCAGGGCGATTCCTCCTCTTGGGCTTGCGCCCATTGAAAAAAGCCCGTTCTTTCTTGTAGCCTCTACCAGAGACACTATATATTCATAGATAGAATCATGTACAAAAATCTTTTCCGTCTGCTCACGCAAGGCCTTAAACTCCTCCAGTGAAATCATCTGCCTGACGTCAGCAAGCTGCTTCCACACTTCATCCTTAAGCATAGCTACCTCTGCCCCATGCTCGGGATAACCCATTGATAAACAAATAAGGAATCTATCAAGCTGTGAGTCAGGAAGCATCTGCGTACCTGACGAACCTGTAGGATTCTGCGTAGCAATAACAATAAAAGGTTCCTCCAGCTTTCTTGTCTCTCCTTCAACACTCACCTGCCGTTCTTCCATAACCTCCAGAAGCGCAGACTGGGTTTTGGGCGAAGTACGGTTTATCTCATCCGCAAGAAAAAGATTGCAAAAAATCGGTCCCTCCCTAAACTCAAACTCACGGCTGTTGCTATTGTACATGGAAAAGCCCAGAATATCGCTTGGAAGCACATCAGGCGTAAACTGCACCCTGCGGTAGTCCAAAGAAAGTGCTTTGGCAAAAGTAGTTGCAAGCGTAGTCTTACCTACTCCCGGAATATCCTCCATAAGTATGTGCCCGCCGCCAAGCATGGCCGCCAGTACTTTACGTACTACATAATCCTTGCCGCGCAGTATATGGTTTACCTCATCCTGTATATTTTGAAGCTTTTCCTGATACATATTACAATCTTCCTCCGAAAGTTTAAATTAATTAACTAACTATATATTACTATTTATTACGGAAAAAAGACAGCTTATTTTCATTAAAATATAATAAACAGGGAATTATTCTATCATCAACATGACTACCAGAGAAAACGCTTGATCACCCTGTTCTATTTCTATATCCCCAAAATATTTTTGCGACATTTTTCTAATATTGGCAAGTCCAAAACCATGCCCTTCACCCGACTTGGTAGTAAATGGCAAGCCACTGTTTTCATCAATCTCCCTTTTCCCAACAAAACTATTTTTTATTTCTATCATATATGCATTGTCTTTCCGGTAAGAAGAAAGATAGATATATGGATTCTCACACTCTACGGCAGCTTCTATAGCATTGTTAACCGCATTATTCAAAATCACACTGACATCAAATGCATTCAACTTTGAATTCTCCGGATAATGGAACTCATATTGAAGATCTATGCCTTTTTCTTTTGCTTCCTTTTGCTTTTCCCTGATTATAATATCAGTAACGGGATTACCGCTTTTTATTTCCGCCGACAATGTGGTTTCATCAATCTGCTTCATTAACTGTGTTACATATCTGCTTGCTTCCTCATTTTTTCCACAGAGTTTCTCAAGAACCATCACATGGTTTTTCATATCATGTTTAAGACTTCGGATATCACGGTACAATTCCTCCACTTCGCCTATATGATTTTTCATATCTTCCATCTGCCTTGCCAGTATTGTTTCCTCCTTTTCCTTCCTCTCAGATGCTTTTATGTTCTGATATGTCTTGATCACGGTAATCATTGCTGCAAAGGTTATAAGCTGATACAAAAACAGTATAAAGTTATAGCCATAATGATAGTCCCAGATATATCTTTTTAAATCCATTTCATATACATCATTAAAATAACGAAATATCTGTCTTCCCATAATAAATGAAGCAAAGGGCGCAAGTATAAGCGCAAGCTCATTTTGGGTCATATTTTCACTCTTGTAGATATAGAGCCTGTGCATAAGATTGACTAACAGCCTCATAATGATAATCTCCATAACAACCCACAATATCAGTCTTATCACATATGCCACAAACTGCAACAAAAATGACTCACGAACGGCAGGTACCAGCATTGAAATATTATAAGTTATATTCCATACTGCAGTAATAATCCCCCATGCAATCCACTCCAATAGATAAAATGCAACCGATAAAAATAATTTTTTCTCCCAGTTTCTTTTATCCATAATGTACATGACAACAAATACCGCCACCGCTCCAACTGCATCAGCTAAACCGCCCCTTATCTCAAATGGAACAATAAACTGTATAGACATTATAATTATGTGGGTTATCCCTATAAGGTATATATGCCGGTTTTCACTCAAAAAAGGTTTTACAAACCGATAAAAATACCAGCCTATGATAAAGATAGACAATGCTCTCGCCGTATCCGATACAATTTTCCAATAGAATTCGCTAACTATCATATTTATCCGCCATTCCTGCTTTTTATCTCTTATATGTGATTCTCGTGCTGACGCCCATGCTTATTTCACACTATGCTAACACAAATTATACAGGAATCTGCCTGACATGCGAGTGTTAGATGTTGTAAAATGTTGTTTTTTTGTTGTGAAATATGTTACTTCAAAATTTCTCCAGCATAATAGCATTTTTTCTCAGACATAATATAATTACAATATTATGTTTATATAAATTTTGTTGATATATATTAATTTTAAATAACATTATTTATTATATGAAAGGAGAATTATTATGGACGATAAAGACTTTACCGCCTCACTGGCGAAGAATACCTTATATGACATCCCCACACCAAAGAGCGATGCCAAAGATATAGTAGGACTGGTTAAAAACAGCGGCCGCATAACCGGATACCAGCTATCCGACGGCAGAACCGTCTCCAAAGAAGAAGGTGTTTCCCTTGCCAAGGCGGGCGAAATCAACGGTGTAGGCGTTGCTCATCGTGGTGACACCGAATATTTAAAGAGTATCCCTGACGAAACGGATGGAAATAATTTAACCAATCTTCCGTCCGTATCGGAACACGACAGTTACCGGTAATCTTCATTTTCGGTTAAAAATCGGAGAACCCTAAGCAAGTTCTCCGATTATATACGTATTATAGTATAATACTTTACGCAATTTTAATATTACTCTACAAAACTTTACGCAAATTCAATAATATCTTCTTCTCCATCCTACTGACCTGCACCTGGCTTATCCCCAGCTTCTTTGCAACCTCAACCTGTGTCTTATCCTGAAAATACCTCAAATCAATCAATTCCCTCTCCTTTTCCTCCAGACCCTCTAGCAGCTGTTCCAACAGCATATGATTGAGCAGTCTTTCCTTTTCCGTATCCTCACAGATTCCGCCACCTCCATGCAGACTCCCCTCCAATACGGAATGACCGACTCCGCCAATTTCACCGACCACCTGATCCACCAGATAGATTTCGTTTCCATCCGACTGATAGACCGATTTATATATGGATTCCACTTCCACATTGGCATCCAGCGCCAGAACTATATCCTCTATACTAAGTTCCGTTTCCTCCGACAGTTCATTAAGCGTGGCATCCCTGCCATACAGATGCGCCAGTTTTTCTGATGCCTGCTTAATCTTCCAGCCATTCTCCTTAAGCGTCCGGCTCACCTTAACCATACCGTCGTCACGAAGAAACCGCTTAATCTCTCCCTGTATCATCGGAACAGCATATGTGGAAAATTTCACCTCAAAACTCAAATCAAACTTGTCGATTGCCTTCATCAAACCAATGCAGCCAATTTGAAATAAGTCTTCCGCATCATATCCTCTGTCCAAAAATCTTTTTACAATGTGTCTTACCAATCCCAGATTTTCCTCTATAAGTTTCTCTCTTGCCTCTTTATCTCCTGCCTGTGAACGTCCAATCAATACGGCAGTTTCTTCCATTAAAATACTCCTTTCCTCTTATAGACGAAAAACCGTTTATTCTTCATTAATAATCCACGAACTCACTCCAAGCTTCTTGACCATATGTACACTTGTTCCCCGCCCCGGCTCGGAAGAGACCTCCAGATCATCCATAAATGCCTCCATAAAAGCAAAACCCATTCCCGAACGGTCAAGTTCAGGCTTGGTTGTAAAAAGAGGCTGCATCGCTTTCTCTATATTTTCGATTCCGACCCCGGTATCGCGGACCTCCACGTCCAACACATCATTTTTGATTAGACAAGTCAGCCATACCCAATTTTCCTCCCGCACCATCCCGTCATACCCATGAATGATTGCATTGGTTACCGCCTCGGAAACCGCCGTCTTAATATCCGAAATCTCCTCAAGCGTCGGATTAAGCTGTGTCACAAAAGCCGCCACCGCCGTCCTTGCAAACGCCTCATTCTCCGAAATTGCCCGAAATTCCAGTCTCATCTCATTCTTTACCTGTGTATCCTGATTCACATTCACTATCTCTATCATTTACTCCATCCTTTCTATATCTATAAACATATATTATCCCAAAGAATCATTCCATAATCTCAACTATATTCTCCAACCCCGAAAGTATCATAATCCTCTTTATCCGCTTATCCACATTAATTGCAAACACCTTCCCTCCAAAACAGGATATCTTCTTATATCTTCCAACGATGACCCCGATTCCGGAGCTGTCCATAAAACTTGTCCTGTCAAAATCAAAAACAACATTTCCAACCTGTTCATTCATTATATATTTATCCGCCATCTTACTTATGTAATCCGACTGATGATGATCAATTTCATTCGGCATCCTTATCATCAGGTAATTGTCAATAATCTTAAATTCCTCTTCCATGATGCGATACTCCTTCCTATAAAAGTGTAAAATATGCGTCCGGACAAAAGCGGATGTTCCCTTATCTCATCTCCCTCCTCCACGCAAAAAGAGAACAAGGTTCAACCTTGCTCTCTTTCGTATCTTAAAATTCTTAAATTTATCTTAGCTGTCTGTGGACTTACTCCCCGTCCTCCAGCTCTGCCAGAAACGCCGTTGACCTTGTTGCCTTCACCGTTCCGGGGAACAATTCTATAACCTGCCTGTATGCCTCTTTTGCATCTTCAATACGGCCTACGCTGCTATAACAGCTTGCCAGATAATAAAGCGCTTCTCCATTATGCGGGTCATACAACACTGCTTTTTCCAGATTGGGAATAGCAGCTTCAAAATCCTCCCGCTTATAATCTTCATAACCGGCATCATAATAAGACCCCGCTGCCGAAGGACCTAACAGTGCAAGAAGCGTATTGTGCAGTTTCTCAAATGACTCGGATTTATCTGTTTCTTCCTTCTCAATCTGCTCTGTAAGATCTTCAAGATAGCCTGCCACCGTCGTTATATCCTCGGGATTGGTCAGATAGGCATCCGCCGCTGCAGCAAGAATGTCATATGACTGAACGCTGCCGTCCCTTCCCATAAACGCTTCAAGATCCTGTTCCAGTGAAGCATTCTCTTCTCTAAGGTCTGCAAGCTGCTGTTCAAGTTCGTCAATCGTGGCAGTCTTAGCATCCAACTGCTCGCTTACAACCCGAAGATCCTCGTTGATCGTGGCTTGTCCCGCCTGAATCCTTGCCGGCAGAATAAGACTCATGGCTATGGCCAGTCCAATCAAGATGCCGATTCCCAGATTGAGCAGTGAACCTACTCCCTTGCCCTCATTTATATTCACAGGCTGGATAATGGTCTCATTTCCGCTCTGGTATTTAACAACCTCATCAGAATGGGCCTTTTTCTTCGACTTGGGTTTAACACCCTCTTCCGGTGTGAGCATCTCATCTACTTCTTTAAGATATCTCAAAGTTGTCGTATTGTTTGTGTCAATCTGGATACACTTGGTCAGCTCTCTTTTAGCTTTCTCCCACTCTTCACTGTTTATATAAAGGAGAGCCAGAAGCTGATGCGCCCTGATAAATTTAGGATTTAGCGACAACACCTTTTTAAGCTGGATAACAGCCAGATCCAGACTTTCCTGATGACAGTAAGTCAAAGCCTGGTTATACTTCTTAATCGTCTGATTAATGGTATCCAGTCTTGCAGGATTGGTCTGTATCATATTTATATAATCATCCGCTATATTTTTCTTTGGCTGCAGGTTCTTACTTATAACCCACTCACTAAGAGCCGCCACAACCTCACCGGTCTCAAAATAGACCAGTCCCAGCAGATTTCTTGCTTCCACATTATTTTTATTAAATTTCAAACACTGTCGTAAACTTGCTATAGCACCGGTTAAGTCTCTGACGCCTGCTTTATCCAGGCCATCATTATAAAACCTATTGGAAATATATATGATTTTCTTATAAAGGGATACATCAACACCACAACTGGTACAAAAATCATGTTCAGACAGGTTACACCCGCAATTAAAACAATTCATTTGTGATTATCCCCTATCCTTTACTGTCTTTGAATCCTTTATAACTTTAATCATCAAATCCGCCATATCTGTCATATCCTGATTATAAATTGCTTCTTCAGCATCCTCAACCTCAAGGCTGGGATGAAATTTCTTAATTTCTTCTTCAAAATTAATCATGAGAGGTCCTCCTTATAAGGGCTTTTATCTCGCCCGCTAAATATAATGAACCGACAATATACACTCTGTCTGCCTCCCCGCGCAAAGCTGTAAATTCATCTAATGCGTTATCCGATTTTTCGTATATTTGTACTTGTAAATCTGTATATTGTCCAAAGTAATCTGCCATAATCTGCGCCGGCAATGCCCTTTTATCCTGCAATGCCACTACGCCAATCATACCAAACAGCCCTGAAGCTGCAAGCATGTCCATAACAGCCTTATACTGTTTGTCTTTTACCATAGAAAAGAGCAAAAGTCTTTTCCCGATACAGCCATCCTGCTTCACTGTCTGCAAAAAGGCTTCGATTCCATCGGTATTGTGCGCCCCGTCCAAAAACACTGACGGCATAATCTCTTCCATTCTGCCTTCCCAGTGCATCTTATTTATCCCATTTACCAAATGCTCTCTTGTTATATATTGCCTGTCAACGAGCTTCTCAATCGCCGCTACCGCAAGTACGGCATTCTCTACCTGATATAATGCAATGGTAGGCACACTAAACCTAATATAACCATAATAATTTGATTGGAAAGAAAAATCAATAGTTTTATGTGTACTATTTATATCTTTTATCGCATAAAATGATATTGGAACAGCCTCGGCCTGCACCTTTACGGCACATTCCGTCAAAATACGGGTCACTTCTTTTTTTTTGTCCAAAAATACCGCCGGAACATTTTTACGAAAAATTCCTGCTTTTTCTGCCGCAATTTCAGCAAGTGTTTCCCCCAGATATTCTGTATGGTCATAGCCTATTGACGTAATTACGCACACTTCTTTGCTATCTATAGCATTTGTGGCATCCAGTCTGCCACCCAGTCCGGTCTCAAGTATCATATACTCTACATTATAATGTGCAAAAAGTTCTATTGCCATAAAAAAAAGATATTCAAAAAAAGTCGGATGATAATCCGCTTTCTGTAATTCTTCCGGCATATCGGCCAGTTTAGCTGCCACGCTTTTAAATGCCCACACAAAATCTTCTTTAGAAACCATACTGCCGTTTATGATAAAGCGCTCACGCATACTCACAAGATGCGGAGATATAAACATTCCTGTAGAAAAGCCTGCTTCATTTAATATAGAACGCAAATAAGCACAAACAGAACCTTTTCCGTTTGTGCCCGCAACATGAATCGTCTTGACTTTCAAATCCGGATTCCCCAGACAATTCAAAAAGCATCTGGTGTTTTCCATGCTGTTTTTGCTTGTAAATCTGGGAATGTCCAGGATATATTTTTCCACTGCCCCATAAGTGTCCAAAGAATCAGTTATGCACGATAACACTGCCTTCTATCACTCCTTTATTGGCATTGTATTTCATAAACATAGTATTGCGCTCAATCATCATCTGCTCCGCATTGATACAAATAACAACACCGCGGTATATATTACCGTCAATCTTAATCTCGGCACCCTTACTCTGTTCAATCAGATCCTCCAGACTGGCTCTGTCCTTATCGACATCATCAAGTTCAATAAAATACTGATCCTTCAATTTATTCCATTCTGCCAGCTTTTTCTCGGTCTCTTCGGAGGTACTTGAACCACGCAGACGTTTCTCACGCAAAGCGCCTGTCATAGTATCAACCAGATCTGCTATCTTGGTCTTAATTTCGGTTTCTTTTCGTTTTATCTGAAGCAGACGTTCATGGGTCTGTGCCTCATAACCACAATGAATAACTGTTCTAAGCTCCACATCATTGCCTACATTGGCAGCTTCCACACCCTTGATTGCATCTATATAACCACCGATGATCATACCTTTCTTACCGGTTGCAATAACCTTTTCTTTAGCATATATACTGGAATTCATAAAAATATTAGCCTGTACGCTTCCGCCTGCCTCTACGGTAGTATGCTCAATAAATTCAGCAAACACACTGCCCCTTGCCGATACTTTGGATTTATTTCCTCCCTGAATACCGCGTGACAGTATTATATCACCGCCTGCATACAGGTTGGCGAGACTGGTTGAGCCGTGAATCTCTATATTTCTTCCGGCACGTATAGTAACGCCTTCTTCAACATTTCCATAAATAATGATATCACCGAAAAACTCCACCTTACCGATAATCATATCCACATCACCGGAAATCTCATGCACATTCTGAATATCTATCTTACCGTCTTTAACCTCTATCTTGCCGTCGTTCTGTGCATAATATGACTCATCTTCGCGACGGATACCTTTACCTCGCATCGGCGGAAGGTCACGATAGAGCTGCCCTTTCATTACAGTGCCAAGAACGGTACAGCCGTCGATAGCCTGGATAGCCTGATGATAAACCGCTACTTTCTGACCTGCCTTAACATTTTGAAGCGCGCTCATATTAGTATAGTCCACGGAGCCGTCTTCTCTGATCTTAGGTACTCCATACTCCTCCGGAGTAAAAAGATATTCAAAGTAGCCGTCAGCGCCCTCCTGTACCTCACGCCCACGTGCAACAAGTATCTCTCTATTGTATACCTTCTTCTTGATCATAGCTGAAAGATTGGATTGATGCAGTCCCTCTACAACACCATGCTTCGCCAGATAATCTATTAAATCTTTCTTTGTATAAGTTATGTCCGGTTCGGGAGGCATCAGATAGAGCCACGCTTCCATCTCATCTTCCGTTACACGAAGATAGGTCCCTCTGGTTAATATACTGTCTTCTTCTTCCTGTGGAAGATCTTCCACTACTTCTTCCGGTTCCGGTACTTCTACGGTTTCCTGCAGCTTCGCCATAGCCAGTTTCAGTTTTTCCAATTGTTCAGAAGAAAAATCCTTTACCACGTGACTCACCTCCTCCATACTAACCTTTTTATTTATTGTATACCAAAATGCTTCTCTTTTCCAGTAAAAACATAATATTTATAAAATTTTTAAAATATCCTGCTATGCCTGAAGCTGTGTAAGTCTCTCTCTTACCTGCTCCATCATCTGGGTGTACTTCTTAAGCTTCTCACGTTCTTCTTCTATCTTGGCCTCCGGCGCCTTGGAAATAAACCGCTCGTTGTTAAGCATACCGTTTACACGCGCAAGCTCTCCCTCCAGACGCTTCTGCTCTTTCGTAAGACGCTCAATTTCCTGTTTTATGTCAACCAATTCCGCAAACGGAATATATACTGTCGCATCCGGAATTACTACCGATACCGCATCATCGGCTATGCCTGCCCTATCAGCCTGTATGGTTACCTCCGAAGCACCGGCAAGTGAAGCAAAGAACAGTCTTCCGTCGTCAAAGATATTCCGGACTTCCTCTTTATCGCTGACTACATATACGGCAGCCTTCCTGCTTGGTGCCACATTCATCTGTGTGCGCACATTACGGATACCGCGTACCGCTTCCTTAATCAGGGTTATGGCAGTCTCTTCTTTTACAAAATTCTTCTCATCCGCATATACCGGCCAGTCGGAAACCATAATGGAGTCTTCCTCAGACTGTATAGTACAGAAAATTTCTTCGGTTATAAAAGGCATATACGGGTGCAGGAGCTTAAGCGCATCAATCAGCACATTTTTCAATGTCCACAAAGCGGCATTCCTGCTTGATACATCGGAACCCTCCTTATCATACAGACGGGGTTTAACCATCTCAATATACCAGTCGCAGAATTCATCCCATATAAAATCATATACCTTCTGTACCGCTATACCAAGCTCATAATGCTCCATATTTTCCGTTACATCTTTAACCAGTGTATTCAGCTTGGATATGATCCACTTATCCACGGGCTCAAGACTTTCTCTTATTTCATCATATGAAACTTCCCAGCCACATGAGCCAGTCTGCTCTTTGGCCTGCTCCATATTCATCATTATGAAACGTGAAGCATTCCATGCCTTGTTGGCAAAGTTGCGGTTTGCTTCAACCCTCTCATAATAAAAACGCATATCATTGCCCGGTGCATTACCTGTTATCAGAGTCAGTCTCAGCGCATCGGCACCGTACTTATCGATAATCTCAAGCGGGTCAATACCGTTTCCGAGAGATTTACTCATCTTTCTTCCCTGCGAATCCCTTATGAGTCCGTGGAAAAGTACGGTATTGAACGGTTTTTCGTTCATATTTTCATAGCCTGAGAATATCATACGGATAACCCAGAAGAAAATAATATCGTAACCCGTTACCAGTACATCGGTAGGATAGAAGTATTCCAAATCTTCGGTTTTATCCGGCCATCCCAGAGTGGAAAAAGGCCAGAGTGCCGATGAAAACCAGGTATCCAGGGTATCCGGATCCTGTGTCAGATGAGCCTCACCACACTTAGGACAGGATGATGGAGCTTCTCTTGAAACAATAATCTCACCGCATTTATCGCAATAATACGCCGGAATCCTGTGCCCCCACCACAGCTGGCGGCTGATACACCAGTCTCTTATATTGTCGGTCCAGTTAAAATAAATCTTGTTCATCCTCTCGGGGACAAGCCTGATATCGCCGTTCTTTACTGCTTCTACCGCAGGCTTGATAAGTTCATCCATCTTAACGAACCACTGCTTTTTAATTAGCGGCTCAATGGTAGTCTTGCAGCGGTCATGCGTTCCGACATTATGAGTGTAATCTTCTATCTTTACCAAAAGTCCTTCTGCTTTAAGCTGCTCTACTATCTGCCTTCTTGCCTCATAACGCTCCAGACCTGCATATTTTCCGCCGTTTTCATTTATAGTCGCATCATCGTTCATAATGTTGACTTCCGGCAGAGCATGGCGCTTACCAACCTCAAAATCGTTAGGGTCGTGTGCCGGAGTAATCTTAACGACACCGGTTCCGAATTCCATATCAACATAATCATCTTCCACAATGGGAATCTGTTTATTTACAATTGGCAGCCATACCTTTCTGCCTTTTAAATGAGTGTATCTTTCATCATTCGGGTTGATTGCCACCGCAGTATCACCAAGCATCGTCTCCGGACGTGTCGTGGCAAATTCGAGGAACTCCGTCTTGCTGGGCTCACCGTTTTCATCTACCAAAGGATACTTGATATGCCATAAATGTCCGGCCTGTTCCTCATACTCTACTTCGGCATCGGAAATGGAAGTATTACATACAGGGCACCAGTTGATAATCCTGCTGCCCTTATATATCCAGCCTTTTTCATGCATCTTACAGAATACTTCGGTAACCGCACGATTACAGCCCTCATCCATAGTAAAGCGTTCCCTGTCCCAGTCACAGGATGAGCCCAGTTTCTTAAGCTGCTCTATGATACGCCCGCCGTATTCTTTCTTCCATTCCCAGGCTCTTTCAAGGAAACCCTCACGGCCAAGGTCTTCTTTTTCTATGCCCTCTTCTTTGAGTTTCTCAATGATACGAACTTCGGTTGCAATTGAAGCATGGTCCGTTCCCGGCTGCCAGAGCGCATTGTAGCCCTGCATCCTCTTAAAACGGATTAAAATATCCTGCATAGTATTGTCAAGGGCGTGTCCCATATGGAGCTGCCCTGTGATATTCGGAGGGGGAATCACTATTGTAAACGGAGTTTTAGACTTGTCCACTTCGGCATGAAAATATTTCTTATCCAGCCATTTCTGATATAATCTGTCTTCTATTCCCTTGGGGTCGTATGTTTTTGCAAGTTCTTTACTCATTGAAGTGTCTCTCTCCTTTGCTTTGATATATTAAAAGCCCTCTGCCGATGTTATCAGCAAAGGGCGTTCAATAACTTTTCTTTGAAACGGTCACTTAGCTTACCTTTATCTACTGTATCAGACTTCTTTTGTGGTGTCAATAGGGAAGCGTTTACTCTTCTTCTTTAAAAATATCCATCTTCTTCGCCACTATCTTGAACTTAAGAGTCTTGGTACCGCTGTACTCTCCGATACCTTTTATTATTACCGTGGCGGTTCCCTTATTGATGTTGTTGGTATATCCTACAATTTCATACCCCTCGTCAATACCGTTATGACTTCCCTTCATATACAGTGTCTTTGTTTTACCGTCTTCCTTAATTGTTACCGTAATGTCATCAGCATCAAGAGTGATTTCATCACCTGTATACATCTTAGCCGCCTTACCTGTTTCACTGTTCTTATTAACGGTAAATTTAGCCTTGGCTATATTCTTACCAACTCCAAATGCATCAGCGGTCTCTAAAGGTGTACTACTATCAGCAACAAGATTTTTTGTATCCTTAGCCCTTGCCACTACATAAATATTGTTTTCTTCTCCGGACTTAAGGACTTCCGAATCTGCACACTTTACTTTTTTACCGTCTGCCGGTTTATAGACCTCGACTGTATACTGTGAAGCTTTAAGTATATTTCCGCTCTTATCAAGTACCGTTGCCTTTACCTTTCCGGCTTTAATTCCGTCATATGCTGTTACTGCCGAAATCTCCAACTCTTCCATATCGAGCTTATCAATAGCATATGTTATTTTATTCGTGGGCTTCTTAGCGAAGTTACCCTTACCGGTAATCACAACATTAGCTGTCTTTGCCCCGTTTGTAGCATTTTTGTTTGACGTGAACTTAACCGTATAATCTATACCGTTTTTAAGTTCAATCGTCTTTTTATCAGGTCCGATTCCGTTGACTTTAACAACTATCTTTTCATTAGGCACTACCGCACCTTTTACGGAATACGGCACCGGAGCAATCTCCTCAACACCTACATCAGCCTTACTTAAGTCTATGGCATTAATCTTGAAAGTCTTCTTAAGCGTTGTCGCCTTACCGTTGCTGCCCGCTGCACCTGTTAAAAGAAGTGTTGCGGTTCCCTTATTGAGGTTATTGGAAACGGCCCAGTTTACATTGATTGGTTCGTATGTAATTGCTGCCGTCTCTTTATCTTCCACTTTAGTAACATAAGTTACCCCATCATACTCATATGTTTTAGGCGTTTTATTCTTTATGGTAAGCGTGAATTTCGGATACTGATAATCTCCTGTATACGTCAGCGGATCAATCTTATCAATTTTTGCTCCCTTAAGGTCTGCCAATTCTACGGCAGAATCTCCAAAACGGTCAGCAATAATTATTTCAAACGTTTCCTCAGTATCTTTGCCCGTATAATTACCTTTACCGGTTACTGTAACCTTTGCCTTTCCGACTTTATTAGTCGGGTCTGCCGTGGCCTTAACATTATTGGAATACTTGACGGTATAGTCAACTCCCGGCGTTAAAACTTTACCGTAGTTACCATCATAATCCTTAACACTATAATCCTTAACGGTTATGTCGGGAATTATCTTAGCGCCTGTGTAATAAAACGGTCCTTCAAGTCCTTCTATCCTGATGCCAGTTTTATCACCGGTATCAGGCGGGCCGGGCGGATTGACTTCTTCTTTCTTAGAAGCAGTGATAACAACTTCCGTATCAGCCGATACCGTTATAACATAGTATCCTTCCCCATTAACTGTAACAGCATCTCCGCTTGCTCCTCCAACCTTTACGGATTCTATCTCATATTCTTCATCAGGTACAGGTTTAAATGAAACCTCGCTTTCTGCCTCTACGCTGATCTTATTATCAGCCAGCGTATGTTCATTACCCTTAAAGGATATTGTAACTGTTTCGGGATAAGTGAATGTGACGGTAAACATTACCGGTCCATCTCCACCGCCTTGAGGGCCATTGTCAGTATATACTGCCCTAAGCGTAATTTCATTGTTCTCATCTGCGTCTACTGCCTTAACAATATAAGTCGAAGTTAATACTTCCGTGGAATTACCTACCGACCATCCGGTGAAAGTCTTGTTGGTCGGTGGCGTACAGCCGGGAAGTGATACGTTAGCGCCTGCCAATGCGGTAACGCTTGCTGATGCTCCATCTGAGAGCGTACCTTCACCTGCATCAAATTTGACTGTATATTGTTTAGGATTCTCTTCTATTGCAGTATATACAGCATTAAGAGTAATTATATTATTATCATCTGCATCCGCTGCGTTAACAATATAAGTCGAAGTTAATACTTCCGTGGAATTACCTACCAACCATCCGGTGAAAGTCTTGTTGACCGGTGGTGTACAGCCGGGAAGTGATACGTTAGCGCCTGCAAATGCGGTAACGCTTGCTGCCGCCCCATCTGAGAGTGTACCTTCACCAGCATCAAATTTGACTGTGTACTCCTCAGGCTGAACCACTTCTTCATCCTCGATGCCTTGAACATTCAAGGTATAATAAACTACTCCTTTATCTCCTTCAGGATACAAATAATATGTTCCGGCTTCGTCAAATTCAAATATAAACGTCGTCTTTGTCGTTCCATTTGTAATAGAATGACTTACAACCTCTTCCAAAGAACCGTTTGACGACTTTCTACCAAGAACAATATTGTATTTTTTACCAGATTCAGTTGATCCTGACAATGCCATTTCTGCAGTCAAAACTCCCTGACCCTTTGTCGTAAACTCTATGGATTTCAAAAGTCCGTCTTCATTGCCCGGAATAGTCTTATCCGTTATAAGTACACCGTTTGTACCTAATGTCTTAGGGGTGACGTCCTTAATAGTCATATAGTATTTAATAGTGGTTTTTTCATCCACTTTCTTACTGCCCGATGCTGCATGAATTATAAATCCATTGATCGGCTCAGTAGTCTCGGTAATATTCCAACCCTTGTCATCGCTATCAGCAGTACCGACAACAAACTGGTCAAGATCCTTTGAGCAGTCAAGCGAAAGTGTATAAGGCTTTCCCTGTTTCTTCCAGTGAGCGTATAAGGTAATATCTCCGGTCAGAGCGGAACCGTCAATACTGCTCACTTTATTACCGCCTTCCCTTGCACTATACCAACCTTCGAAATCATAACCGTCTCTGGTTGGTACCTTCGTAATTTCATATCTTTGATTACTGTATATAGTATCAGATTCAACTTGAGAACCATCGTTATGATCGAAATATATGGTATAAGTTTGAACACCCGTTCCGCCGGTAATTTCCAGGCTCTTAACTGTAATATCATTAAAAACTGCCGGTGTTCCTGTACAGTCTGCTTTTGAATAACTTGCAACAGATTTTACCGCAGCTGACAGTATCATATAAGTACCTGCCGGTAAGCTTCTAATGCTTCCGTTTCCTTTAAGTAGATTTTCACCTGCCGCATTTACAAAGACTCCTGCATTTTGAGCATCGGCATATTCAATCTTTAAATCAAAAGGCTTATCAACTTTAAAAGCATATCCTTTGCTTGTTATACTAAAAGGCCCCTTAGTCTTTGGCACATCTATTGTATCAACAGTTACATCCATATCTTTTATTACAGAATAATCATTTTCAATAACATTTGTTACCGATTTAGGTTCTCTTGCCTGCACGCCTGTCTGTGATGCAATTACTTTTGCTAAATCGGTAAAATCCGTCTGAAGCTGATAATCATTGCCGGGTATATAAGAAAGGTTAGCCTCTGTATCAAACTTATCATATTTAACTCCTCCGGCCGCATACCCACAGCTGTTTATCACAGAATCTGATTTATTCGTGACAACAGTTCCCTTTGTGGCATTATTCCATTTTACGCTTGAAAAAGAATCGTTATAACTTTTAATCGCACCTTTATTATAACCGGCTTTAGGTTCCGAAATATTCTGTGGGTTCTGGCATGCATAAAATATGTTATATTCTGAGAAAATATAGGAATTTTCTCTTGCATTCTGTGCATAATTCGTCTGCATATAAACAAGATTATTATACATATGCACGTTGGCATTACGTGTAAGCGGTCCTCTGGACTTACACATATACCAATAATTATGATGATATGTCAGGTTATACTGTAGATTCGTTTCACTTGCACCTACCAGGTGACTCTTATGACAACCCTCAAAATAGTTATAGCTGCATGTAAGATACTGACCCCTCTTAAAGTCTATTGAACCGTCACCTTCATATTTATCCTCTGCCAGGGGTTCTAAAATATTCGGACAATACAATGAATTATTATGAATCCAGCACCGCTCAATGCCCACCGTAATAGTTGAATCTTCCTGCTGCCCTTCCATTCCGATAGCATCTTCGGGAGTATTAATGAATGTAAGATTACGCACCTCTATGCTCTTTGCAGCATTAGGTTTATTTTTATCGGCAGTAAACTGGAAACCCCAGCCATCAATCGTTGCATCATATCCGATACCTTCAATCGTTAAATCCTTAGTCGCTGTGATAGTGGCCATATGCCCGTTATCACCGTCCGGTTCACCATTATTATCTGTTTTTTCTTCATATTTGGAAAGACCTGTAATTAATTTCTCACCAGTCCGGACTTTATATTCGCCTCTTTCGTAAAGCCCCGATTCTGATACGGTACCGACAAACCTTACTACAAGCGGTATATTTTTATCTGCCAGCGTTTTTACAATATTACTATTCTTAGTAAAAATATTACCTATACCTTTCGTAGAATCATTATTATAAGGAATTTTAACACTATTTTTATTCTCATCCGTAACATAAATAACTATTGCATTATCCTTTAATGTACCGTCATCATTATATGCTCCGACACCCTTGGTATAATTAAAATGCGCATATCCGGAACGGTCATATGCAGTTACTTCAATATCATCCTTCGTAATCGTCTTTCCACCCACCTTTACGGTAAGTGTATATGTACCTGCCTTGAGTCCGGGAATATCAATGCGGACACCTTTGTTGGTGGACTGATTCCTATTATCAGCAATGTTTCTTACAAGATATTCAAAATCCTCATCTTCAAGCGTTCCGCTCACAGGACCTGTATAGCTGACTTCCGTAACGTCAGCATCCTGCACTCCCGCTATCTCAGCATAAATGCTTTCATTCCAGCCGCCGACATTGGAAAACTCGGTTGCTGAAACTGCATATAATTCTTCGTCGAGAGTCAGTGAGGCTTCATCGTCAAATATTTCCTCAGTATCCGCTTCTTCTATATCTTCGCCGGTTTCCCCTTCGTCAGTTCCTTCTGAGGTTTCACTATCGGAAACATTTTCGTCCATTGATTCATTTTCAGAATTACTTTCATTTGAATCTTCATCCTCGAAATCGGTTTCGTCTGACCCCCCATTATCAGATTCAGAGTTACCCGGTTCACCATCATCTTGCAGCGTAGTATCAGTTTCTGCTTCAATTCCGATTTCCGTTGCATACACCGGCATACTCGGCAATATGGTAGTAAGTATCATAGCTATACTTAATAGTGCTGCCATTAACTTGTTACTTAAGTTTTTTGCTTTTCCCATTTTACTCCCTTCCTGCTGCTTATCAATGCAAACAGCGTACTACCGCTCTAATTAATATTTTATTTAAGTAAAAATAAAATAACTCTATAATAAAATTTTACCATAAAATAAATACTATTCAAGAATAGAAATGTGAAAATTATACAAGGAATTAATCATAAAAATTTTCTAAAAACAAGTATTGCATATCACTCACACATATTGGCCAAACGGCATTTCTAGAAAAAAGGGTTGCATTATGCAACTCTTTTTTCATGTATATTTTTGTAGAAAGAGGGCATCCCTCAAGTCATTTCATGACTTTTGGTACACCCTCTTATCTTGTGTAAACTATACGATTTTTCGTTCAATTTTTAACATTAACACTTTTTAGTTGAAAAGGTCATTAACAAAGCTCATTATATTACTGGTGACAGAGTCCCATGTACTCTCGCTCTTAGTAATATTCATCTGCTTAGCTACAATCTTGAACTTGACATTCTTAGTACCACTGTACTTGCCAATACCTTTGATTACTGCTGTTGCAGTTCCCTTATTGATATTGTTAGAGTATTCTGCGATTACATAATCTGTACCCATTGTAAGATTACCGGACACACCCTTCATCGTTACTGTAAGATCACCATTCTCAAGCTTGATTTCAGAACCTGTATACGTCTTAGCTGCCTTATTGAGCTTAGGATCCTTTTTAACAACGAATTTTGCCTTGGCTATGTTCTCACCAACAGTAAACTCTGCAGCAGGTGTAGCACTATCTTTTTTAAGGTTCTTTATATCCTTAGCTTTTGCTACTACATAAATCTTGTTTTCGTCTCCGGACTTAAGTACATCTTTGTCACCGTACTTCCCTGCACAATCGGCGTCTTTATAAACTTCAACTGTGTATTGTGAAGCTTTAAGTATATTGCCATTCGCATCAAGTACCGTAGCCTTTACCTTGCCTGCGGTCATTCCTGAGTATGCAGTTACAGCCGCAACCTCCAGGTCGTTCATATCAAGATTCTTAATCTCAAATGTTGTCTGTTTCGTCGGTTTCTTAGCATAGTTGCCTTTACCTGTAATCGTAATATTAGCTGATTTAGTAACAGTTTTATTAGCTGAATACTTAACTGTATAATCTGTACCCTCTATAAGTTCTGCACCGTTAACCGTAACCTCTACTTTAGGTGTTGCGCCCTTAACTGAATAGTATATGGCTTCTTCATCAAGCACCTTCACATCTATATCACTGGCTTTAACCTTGCTCAAATCTATGGCATTGATTTTGAAGGTCTTCTTAACTGTAGTTGCTTTTTTATTGGTACCTACTTTACCTGTTAAAAGAAGGGTTGCGGTTCCTTTATTACGGTTATTTGACAAAGCCCAGTTTGCAGGAAGAATCTCGGTTGTGATTGCTCCACTTTCTACTTTATAATAATTACCATTATCATATCTGTATGTTACAGCCGATTTTCCACTCAATGTAAGCTTAAAGTCAGGATACTGCTCTTCTCCATTAAAGTCCATCGGCTCAATCTTATCAATCTTAGCTCCCTTAAGGTCTGCCAGGTCACCAGTATAAGTTTCCGCACTCACAATCTCGAAGGTTTCGTCTACATCCTTGCCTGTATAGTTACCCTTACCTGTTACTGTAACTTTGGCTTTTCCGGCTTTATTGTCTTTTGTGAGCTTAACATTATTTGAATACTTAACAGTGTAATCAATGCCGGGTGATAAGAGTTTACCTTCTTCTCCAATATTGTAATCTACAACACCGATATTTGGCGTAATCTTAGCGCCGGTGTAAATGTATTCTTTCTCAAGACCTACGATGACAAGACCGCTTTCCGGATCTGGATCGCCTTCGTCACCGCCTCCGCCGCCAGAACCTCCCGGCTTATAGTTAGGATCTACGTCATAAAGTGCAGTAAATGTTATAACGCCGCCAACGGCATCCTCACCTTTAACAATATATGTATTATCCTCAAGCTCCAGCGGTGTTGTGCCACCGTCTACAGACCAGCCCGTGAATATATATCCTCCAAATGGAGTACAATCGGGCAGTTTCACTTCTGCTCCTTCCGGCTTAGGTGCGGTATCAAGATTCTTAGCTGTTCCGGTTCCTATTTTGTATACAATAGTGTATACAGGCTGTGAGAACTTAATGCTTGTGTAAGCTACACCCTTGGTTCCACCAGCATATAAATAATATGTACCTGCTTCATTAATATCGAATTCCTTTGTAGTTTTTGAAGTGCTTGTTATATCCAATATTTTAATAGGAGCAGCTAATGAAGTACCTGAAGATGACATTTGTGCAAGGTTAAGATTGCATGTATATGTTATACCTTTCTCTTCATCTATAAGTTTTCCTGATGCTTGAACTTCTACATATAGAGTACCCGGACCATCGGTTGTAAATTCTATGGATTTTAAGAGTCCTTTTTCATTACCCTGAATACTCTTATCAGCGTCACTATTTAAGAGCACGCCATTTGTATACAACATATTATCTTTAACGGTCATATAGTATTTAGGACTATCCTGATTTGAGCCGCCACCGCCTGGAGCCGCATGAATCGTAAATCCTCTAACCTCTTTATTTGAGGTAATATCACCATTTACAAGATCCGTTGCACAAATCAAAGTAAGGTCAGGATCATCTAATTCCGTTTTACTCCAATGTGCATATACGGTAACATCGCTAGTAGGATTTTCAATTGCATCTATCGGATTACCGTCCTTATCAAACCAGCCTGCAAAAATATAACCAGGTTTTGTAGTTGTCTGCGTTATATAGTACGTTTGGCCTTTGGTCATCTTGACTGTTGCAACTGTTGAGCCGCCATCTGTTTCAAAAAGCAAATTATAAGTAACTTCCGGAACACCGCCGCTGCTGCTATCATCTTCCCAATTTGCATAAAGTGTTGCATTTGCATTAACTGTATATGGGAAAGTAACTTTTGTATCACATGATGCATCTTTATATAAACCTTCAAGTGTATAACCCGTCCTTGTAAATGATGCAGCAGATACTAATTCTTCTAATGTTGCATATGTTGTATTTTCAAGAACCGATAATGCTTTCGGTTCAGATGGTGCATCCTCATCATTGTAGTCCAATGTAAGCGTATAATAAACTTCATCTGATTCTTTATTATCTACGGATACATAAAATAGATTTATAGTATCCCCTTTTGTTATCGTATGCGTACCTGCTGATAAATTATCAACGGTAACAGTTGCATAAGCATCTGTTGTCTTTGCTATACCATCAACCTTAACCGTTTTACCTGTTTCAGTTGATGCAAATGCCATACGCAAAACTGCTCCATCATTACATCTGAAAGATACGCTTGTACTTGTCTCCATCTTAAGGCATTCGGTATATGTTTCTTCATTGACTGTGGCTGAACCCTTTGAATTTGAATAATTTCCCGACACGGTAAAGAAATTATCCGCATCATTTTCTCTCATACCTTCAAAAGTCAGTATATAATTTCCTGCTAAAGTGCTGCCGCCTCCAGAACCACTGTCACCAGTTCCGCCACCGCTTCCGGAACCGCTCGAAACCTTTTTATATGATTCTTCTACCGTAGTATTACATCTTGAGCATGTATGCTTTCTTAAACCTTCCGCTTCATCAGTGGCTGCCGTAATTATTTCCCAGCTTCCCCAAGAATGACCAAGAGCTGCCACAGGTTCTCTCTTTTCTGGCTCATTGCACTTATCAACATTTACTGTAGATACACAGTCATATACATTGTAACCAGCCGCTGTACAAGTTGCTGCTACCGCCTTCGTCTTTTCTACATTCAACACATATTGATGATAATGTGCATTTTCATCAACCGGCTCAATGAGCAGCTTAGTAATTGGAATTTCCTTAAATGTAGCTATTGTACCCTTTGCAGGATCTCCCGGCTGGACATCCTCCATAGACTGTATAATATATGTGCCTGCAAGCAATACGCGGCTCCCCTCGTTTCCGGCTTTAATTTCAAGCAGACTCTCACCCTCTTCATTTACGAGCACTGCACCACCATTCTTACTTGTACTGGAAACTCCAATTGTTACATTAAACGATCCGCCTACATTAAAAGCATAGCCGTTTTTACCAATTTTCTTTTGGCTATCTTTTAAACCGGCAAAGAGATCATTACCTGGACTAGGTACAACAGTCTTAGGATTTGAATCATATTTTTTTACCACAGAATAATCACTCGTAGTAATTTCTGAGTCTAATCTGGGATTTTTCTCCTGTACACCTGTCTGGGATACAATAACTTTTCTTAACTTAGCAAAATCTGTCTGAAGCTGATAATCATTATCGGGAATATAAGAAAGAGAGGACTTTGTATCAAACTCACTATAATCAATATTTCCTGCCGTATACTTACAGTTATTTGGCACCTTCTCTGATTTGTCTGTAACAACAGTTCCCGGAACGCCCTCCTTCCACAGTGCGCTTGCAAAAGTATCGTTATAACTCTTGATCGCACCGCCTTCTACAGCCTGCGGACTCTTGCATGCATAGAACATATTATATTCAGAGAATATATAGGCATCTGCCCTTGTGTTCATAGCATAGTCTCTCTGCATCTCAAATATGTTATTGTACATATGTACATTCGCATTACGTGTAAGCGGTCCTCTTGCCCTACACATATACCAGTAATTGTGGTGATATGTCAGGTTATACTGAAGACTGTAGTCGGCTGAACCTACCAGATTAGTCTTATGGCAATCTTCAAAGTAGTTATAACTACATGTAAAATACTGACCTCTCTTAAAGTCCACGGAACCGTCACCTTCAGATTTATCTGATTCTGCTGGCTTGTCAATATGTGGGCAGTAAAATTCGTTGTTATGAACCCAGCAGCGTTCAACACTTGAAGTAATTCTGTCAGTTACCTTTTTACCTTCCTGCTGTCCTTCCATACCTACAGCATCCTCGGGAGTATTGATAAAGGTAAGGTTACGAACTTCAAAACTCTTTCCCAAATCAGTATCTGATCCCTGCGCTATATAATGGAAGCCCCAGCCATCGATTGTGGCATCATATCCGATACCTTCAAGCGTTACATATTTACCGGACTGAATACGAGCCATATGCCCGTTATCACCCTCTGAACCACCATTATCCAGTGAGTTATATACTGTCAGACCGGTAATCTTACATGGAGAATTTGCACTAAATGTACCCTTTTCATAAAGACCTGAGTCTGATACAGTACCGATAAACCTTACTACAAGCGGTTTGCCTGCTCTAGCAAGCTCTTTAATTATTCCTTTATTGCTGTTTGCTTTTCCTCTTTTGCCTTTAGAATTAGGTTTTGTCTGACCGGGAGCCGCAGGGTCTTCCTGTCCAACGGAATTCAGAATATTACCAATACCTGTTACGGTAATACCATTAACTGTAAGTTTTACATCATTTTTATTTGCATCTGTAACATAAAGAATTTCGGCTTTGTCCTTTATGGTACCGTCATCCTTATATGCACCTACACCTTCAGTATAGTTAAAATGTGCATAGCCTGAACGGTCGTATGCATAGACTTCAAGATTTGATTTCTTAATAGTACTGGAACCAACTTCAATAGTCAATTCATATGTACCTGCTTTGATTCCGGGGATGTCAATACGGACAACTCCGTCCACCTTCCTTACAAGATAATCAAGATCTTTTGTCGGATCGTTTCTGGTATATCCACCTGAATAACCGGTATTGCCTGACCATCTTACTGCAGCAACATCACTGGGCTCAACGTTCCCTGTTATTTCCGCATAGAGGCTTTCATTCCAGCCTCCGGCAGTAACCGCGGAGTCAGCAACCGTAATGTTTGATCTCACATAACCGTTATCCTCAAGGAGTTCAACATCTTCAAGCGGATCCTCAGCCTCGATTTCCTCACCGGTCTCTTCGCCCTCTGCATTCTCATCGGAGCCTTCAGCGTCGGCATCGTTCTCATCCGAGCCATCTTCTCCCAAACCGGGTTCATCTGTTTCTTCGTCTCCCGGTGTGGTTTCACCGGAGTTTTCTTCTCCTGAACCGGGCTCATTTGTTTCTCCATCTCCGGGGAGGGTATCTTCATCTCCTGGAAGTGTCTCTTCGCCTCCGGGTGTGGTCTCACCGGAGCCTTCTTCTGAACCTGTTTCATTTTCAGTACCGATTCCGTCCGGCACTTCATTATCAGAAGCAGAATCTTCTGATCCGGCTGTCTCTGCTTCGATTGCGGGTTCAGCGGCATACACCGTCGTACTCGGCAATACAGTCGTAAGTATCATAGCCATACTTAAGAGCGCAGCCATTAACTTGTTGCTTAATCTTTTTGCCTTTTTCATTTTACCCTTTCCTGCTGTTTATAGAAGCGAAAGCAGCATAATCCTTTCTTTGTTGTAAATCAGATAAATTGCAGGTGTTATTAAATATGAATAGCGATGACGGCTTCTATGTGTTGGCCCCTGAACCCGAATCATTCGGACAGGGCAACATCATCATCGGTTTTTATCAAATCCGGCCCCCTTTTTATGCAATGTGTATACTATATTTGTGGTATATAATTTCTCATATTAAATTTTACTACAAAACAAGAGGCATACAATATAATTTTGCGCAAAATAATTACCCAAATTTTGAGTGAAAATTTGGGCAATTTTACTATTAATATTTTACACATCCCTCTTCCAAACAAACAGGGTCAACATCCTCTTCGCCTATAATATACAAATCCAATTTCCCCGTTTTAATGTAGTAATATAAAAAACCAAAATTTCCAATCATAGTTTCCCATTTTTCTATTTGTTCCTTTTTTAAACGCATATTCCTAACAGTTTTCTCTGCCGTATCATTTAAAACAATTTCACACAAATATTCTTTGTCATTATATTGAATTTTAATATCTAGGTCATCCTCTGCAAAGAGTAATTCATATGAAATTTCCAACTCATCCAGGATTGCGAGAACCTCCTGAAAAGCTTGTCCCGCCTTTGAACGTCCACACTTGAATGATGGGGTCTGATAACTATCTGCTTGAACCAAAAAATTATTACTGACCAATGTATTCAATTTATGTAATAATTCTCCCGGAATATCTGAACAATCCGAAATCAGATTTAATAATTTCTTTAGTTCCTCATCATTTTTATCCGATTGCTCCTGCGCTTTCCTCATTTCTCTGTAATATTTTGAATTTAATTTCAGACTATCTATGAACTGTTTCCCTTCCGGTGTCTGTTCGGCAAGCTGATAATCTTCACTCTCCCCAAGACGTATAACATGAGGATTTACTCCTGAGTAAATATCGTCTTTACATGGATTTAACAACATCTCGGTATTCATATTTGATTTGGTACTATTACACTTTTCACATGCATAAATCATATTGTCATATGCGTCAAGATCAATATCTTCTCCGGAGGATATTGCAACAAAATGGTCCTTTTGAAAATTATCCTCTTGTACAACACCTGTGTCTTTCTCCCGTAATCGGCAATATGCACATTCAAAGTTAAAATCGTTGCGCAGATACATCTTACATTTCATATGATTATATCGTACCCAACGCCTTTTTCTGATGTAATCCATCTTTTATCCTTTCTTATCATCAACAGTAAAACTCTTTAACTCATTTATTAATTCTTCTTTTTCCCTGTTTCTTTTCTCCATTTCCGCCAATAATTTATTGTCATATCTCAGTTCACACGCTCTCTTAATCTTTTGTACAACTTCGGCAATCTTGCCTTCCTCCGCCATTTCCTTTTTTGTCAATTGATAATCATATGCTCCCAATTCTTCTTTGTAATCTTCCAAAGTATAATTGGTTAAAAGAATTGCATATATTGTACTGTCATTTTTACGTATTTCATTTAATGCGTCGCTGCCTTTGTAGGATACCGTCTGCTTATCTAATTCATGATCGATTATCAGAAAATCTATATGCTCTTTTACAATGATTGAATAGAAGTCTTCAATATTTTCCGGTAATTTTTCCAGCCCCATTATATTGATACCTTCAAACAAATCGAATCTGGCCTGTTGCACCATAACATTATTCATATCATCTTCAATATATAATCCCAGCAATTCTTTCACTATTTTTTCTCCTTTTTCTTCAGATGAATCAGGAATCTGGCACCTCCAAGTCTTTCAGAATCCGATACACTTATTGTCCCTCCATAGCTTGATACAATATCCTTTACAATATTAAGTCCAAGACCAATTCCATCTTCCTTGGTCGTGACAAAAGCCTGAAATATTTCCTCACGCTTATTTACAGGAACTCCTCTTCCACTGTCTTCAAACTCCAAAATAATATTTTCTTCATCCTGACTAAACAGAATACTTATAAACCTATGAGATCTTCCCTTTAGTTGTTCAAAAGCATTTGTTATCATATTAATTATGATAGACTCCAAGTCAATCTGCCGCATAGTATAATATATATTATTCTGTGAATTCCATGATAAGTTAATACCAAATTCCTGCAGCATACTAAAATACAGACGGCAGATATTATCCAAAACCATGCCAAAATCCAGATTATCCCTAACACTTCTTTTATGTTTACGAAGGAATTCCACAATCATGGAACTATATCCTTCTATCCTGGCAAAATCAGATTTTAAAATGTTAGTTATATTTCCAAAATGACTATTTCCTATTGTTGGTATCAGAGCCTCAAAATATGCAATGCTATTACTGATTCTTGAAATAATATCCTGGGTCTCATGTCCGAAATTACCGGTTAGAATTCCCAAGGTTGCAAGATTTTTGTACATAGACAGTTCGTTTTCCTGAAATTCTAACACTTTCTGATATGCAGATTCTGTCTGTTCATACTGTTCTTCTTTTTCTTTTTGAAACAGTTCCTCGTATCGTTTATACCGTTCAAATGCACTAAATACAACAGTTGCGGAAGCTCCGCTTCTCATTAACTCCATCGTATCTTGAAAACGTTTATCCTGATCACGTTTATGCTTTTCTGATTTCTGCTGCTGCTTCTTCCTGTTTTCTTTAGCCTTGTCTAACTCCGATTGAGAATTCCTGAATGCCTCTAATCTAACATTTGAAATAATTGAAATACACTTGAGTATAAATTCTTTTAATTGCTCATATGCCTGATTTTCAATGATTCCTTCTCGATTTGTAGCATCAATCAACAGTGGATTTTTACTGTCAGAGATCTTAATTACTCCAATAGTCTGGTTATTTCCCACCCTATATGCATGAGTATCTTTTACCTTACTGCTATCCAGTTCCAACCAGTCATTGCCAATGTCACCATAAGGTTTTACTCTAAAATTATCCCTGTATATTTTTATTCCACAATATGTATCCAAAATACGCAATGCAAATCTGTAATCATATGTTTCATTCTTCATATGTGCGGCATCTCTTAGAAAATAATATAGTTCGAAGGAAATTTCCCCGCAAAGTAACGGTATTTCATATTCACTATTAACTTCTTTATAATTTCCATCATTATCCTTATATCGAATTACAGATTGCTTTCCCTCATTTGTAATTTCAGCATCAAGTTTAGCATGTCTCATATTAAAAATGTCATTTACAGACATTTCTTCAGGTATATCAAACTGATCTGCAATAAGTTCAATATGAAAAGGATCCTTCTCAATAAATTCCGGTGCAACAAGAAGCCGCAGCTCCTTCTGAAGCTTGTCAATATCTTTTTGACGCCAATCATCCCTCAGTCGATCCAAAACCAGCACCATTCCGGTTAGTTTATCATTTTCTCCTATACTTTTCTCTCTGTCTTTCAACTTCTCCAGCAGTTTATAATTTTCTTCCCCGTCTCTGCCTGCTATTTGCTCCAGAGGATTGCCAATTTCATCAATGCCATATTCTTCACCCTCGTACTTTTCCAATACAGGCAGCACAACCTTCTCTAACTCTGACAAGACACTTTTGCTAAATAGAATCGTATAATCATCAACAATATCTGCATACTTTTCCACAATCCTTTTGTCCTGTACATCCGTATTTGATAATAGCAGATAATATTCCAATTGATTGGCAATAAACTTTGCAGCAGAGACATCTCTTCCCTCTCGCAGTATCCTGATTCTCTGCCTCAGTGCCTCCACTGAAATCTCTTCATACCGGTTCCAATTTATGTAAACCTTGAAATCCTCATGCTCAGTAAATGAATAGATCGTGACTCTTTCAGCCAGTCTTTCTACAGAGAAACGCCCAATTCCTTTTTTACCTGTACGTTTCCTTCCATTAGGCGTATATGGCTCACTAACCTTATTACTGGTACCTATGACCATCCATTTTTTCTCAAATTCCTCCTGAGTCATACCAGTACCAGTATCTATAACGACAATTCTGCTGTTTGGTGTATTAGCATTCTCAATCTTAATCTGTACACTTCCGGCATCTGCATCATAGGAATTTTTGACAAGCTCAACTAAGGCAGTAACAAAATCCGTCACAAGTTCTCTGCCCAATTGTCCAATATGTCTTGAGTTTGTTCTAAAATAAAGATTTCTGGCCATGCATACCTCTCACTAAAACCTATATTCGCTAATATCATGCACAGATACTCTGTATGAAGATAATGTCGTAGGAGTTCCAACATCTTTTACATATTGATAAAAGTGCGGACTCTCAAGCAATTTCTTAGCATCCTGCAAAGTCATATTGCAGTTATTATTCATTGTGATAAAATATCCTGCATAGGGAATCGAGTCTTGATCTGCAATACAGATTCCGGTTGTTTCTGTTATAACCATAGGTATGATAAGCTTCTCACCAAATATCTCTGTCAACGCCTGGCTACGTCCGTACTCAAACCACTTAGCTTTCTTATCCGCATTTCTTTTATCCAAATCTTCATCAAACTGATGCAAATACTCACAAGTACAAGGATATAATTTCTTAAATTCCGCTTCCATGTAATGAGCGATTTTTCCGTTTATCCTTTTATACGGGAAAATAATTCTTGTCTCACAATTCCCTTTTTTTAATGTTCGGATACTTTTGGTACTGACTGCCGGTAAGGTGACCTCTTTTTCTACAGGTATATCTTTAATGAAATAGTATTGCTCATCTTCCTTTTCAACAGAAAAAAGAAATGCCTTATTACATAATGTTGCCACACTATTGTGGACATGAAAGTAATCTCCAAACCTTTTACTTCCGCCATTATTATTTTGAAAAATCCATTTTTCACCATTCTTGCTTAATGTCGAACGCTGTATATTATAACTTTTATGTGAAAAAACGTCTTCGTATCCAATACAGTTTGGAACATTTTGCTTTTCACATAAAATAAGAGAAGTTGAACATGTAATCCCCGGAAATACATTAATACTTCTGTAATCAATAATCTTAGTAATATAATCTCTGATAAATCCTCTCACCCCATTGGCATATCTGTTTCGAAAAATACTAAATGGTATCAGATATATCATTTTGCCGTTATGTGCTAATGCTTTAAGACTTGCCTCTATAAAAGCATAGCAATAATCAAATCGTCCCTGCTTACAAACAACATATTTTTTCTGTAGAATATCTCTTTCTTTTTGTGTGAGATCATGATATGTAATATATGGCGGATTACCTATGATAAATTCTATATTATTCTCTTTACTTTTTAAGAAATCCTGATGCTTGATATTCCATGTGACTTCAGGTAGTCTTTCATCAGACACCAGATCGTTTAAACGTGTTAAACAAATGTCTATTTTTACCCGGTCTATTTCATATGCTATAATATCTTTCTCCAGTCCTTCTACAATTTCTTCTGGAGTATTGTTATTTTTTCTGGCGTCAATTATATATCTTTTGACAATTTCTATAAGTATATTACCCTCTCCGCAGGAATTTTCCAGTACTTTGTGTCCCCGTAAATTATATTTGTATCCCACATAGTCAAGCATCTGTTCTACATATTTAACAGGAGTAGGGATTTGACAATTTTTATCCTGCTTTGACATAATAGCATTTGCCTTTCTGATCTTTACAAACCGTACACTCTAAAATCATCTATAGTATTGTATCATAAGGCAAAAATATCGTCAATTCAGTCAAACAATATCTCATCCACCGTCACAAACTCATACCCTTCTTTCTTCAGTTTATCAATGATGTTCAACGCAGCCGTAACGGTAGATTCATAATAGTCATGCATAAGTATTATATCGTTCTCATCAGCCTTGGATACCACCTTGTCGGTAATGCGGGATGCATTGCTTGAACTCCAGTCAAGCGGGTCCAGCGTCCAAAGTACCGGAAACATATTTAATTCAGTCTCAAACTTTTTATCCCAGGTGCCGTATGGCGGCCTGATATACAGTACTTCTTTACCCGTAATTTCGTTAATAATTTCGTTGGTTTTTACAATCTGATTCTTAAATTCATCTCTGTTTCTTGAGCTTAATTGAATATGGCTGTATGTGTGGTTTCCTATGAGATGTCCCTCTTCGTTCATCCTTTCAATGATGTCGGGATGCAGCTCGGCATGTTCTCCCGTAACGAAGAATGTTGCTTTTACATCCCGCTCCC
Organism: Lachnospiraceae bacterium; assembly: GCA_022510525.1. GTDB lineage: Bacteria > Bacillota > Clostridia > Lachnospirales > Lachnospiraceae > UBA3282. Next base: position 35,887 of record JAFLTH010000015.1, read on the forward strand.
TTAATCCGTCCAAAAGCTGTTCAGTATAGCAGGGGTGGGGTCCGTCATCAAAGGTAAGCGCAATTTTTTTCGGTTCCGCATTGTCTTCCTCTATTATAATCTTTTCGACTATGATACTGTTACCGGTTTTGGTTGTCCTTGCAGCTATCCTGGCCTGCTGCTCCTTACCGTGGGTTCTGCCTAAAAAATAAAAAAGCAGACCCACAATAAATATTACGGAAAAAATGAAAAGGCGTACTTTCTTATTGTTCATGAATCTGCTCCATATCGGTATTCAATTATATATATGCCTGCTTTGGGGATTTTAGGATAGCGTTATCACAAATGCCTTTGTATAACCGTCGCCACAGTCTCTTTTTAGTTCAAGTTTACCGCCATGCATGTGTACGATCTTATGGGCAATGCTTAGACCAAGGCCGCTGCCTCCCCGGCTGCTCCTTGACTTATCTCCGCGGGAGAAGGGTTCAAAGATGTGCATAGCAAGCTCATCGTCTATGGGGATGCCGTTGTCTGCTATGATAATTTGAATATGTGGCTCAATATTCAGTTTTATGCGGACTTTGGTATTTGCACCGTTGTATTTGACTGAATTAGTCAATATATTTGCAATCACACGGCTAAACTGGATTTTATCCAGCTCAAATATGACTTCCTTTTCGGGTATATCAATCTCAAGCTGCATTCCTTTTTCCTCAAAATCGGAATACAAAAGTGCAATATTCTCTCTCAGCAGTTCACCCGGGTCAACAGGTTCTTTGTTCAGTTTGAAGCCGCTGCTGTCAAGCCTTACATATTCAAACAAGAGGTTTATCAGCTCATCCACACGGATTGATTTGGCATAGATAGCATTAAGGTATTCTTTTCTTTTTTCCTCATCAGGCACTACACCGTCCGCAAGAGCCCTTGCATAGCCGCTGACTGTTGTGATTGGGGTTTTGATGTCATGGGCTATGTCTGACAGAAGCAGGTTACGCTGTCTGTCATATTCCTCCTGCTGTTCTTCCTGTGCCTGCAAAAGCTCGCCCACTTTTCCCGAGACTGTTTTATAGTACCAGTATGCGGAAATTATATACGGCAGCAAAGTTATAATAAGGAGAAGTGCGAAAATAATAATTACCGCAAATTGGTATAATCTTGCAATCATTGGACTTACTCCATCCAAAAGCGATGATGTGATATTAATCCGCATCCCCGTTTCCAGGTTTATTCCTGTCATCGCCTGTATAACTCTTGATATATTTTCGGGTAAAAGTGCCACTCCTGCCAGAAAAAGTATTTTAAGCGTCAAAAGCATCAGGTTGCCGTCATCTGTTGTCACAGTAAGGATTTCTACATGCATTGTATCTACTAACAACGGAGCAATCCAGACGCGATAAGCCATACTCAGCAGTTCCTCGCATATAAAAATGAATAACATAATTATCACAAAGCGACGTATCAAAAACCATTTCAGAGATTGTACAGCTTCTTTCGATGTATGTTGATTCATTTTAAATTATTATCCTTTCAACAAGAATATATTTTTGATTTATTTCTCAAGCCGGTACCCAAGCCCGCGTATTGTCTTAATATACGCATTACCGTCATCACTTAACTTGGAGCGCAGTTTGCTGATGCATACCATTATGTTATTATCGGATGCAAGGTATTCAGCACCCCAGCCCTCCTCGAAGAGCTGTTGTTTGGTGAATACCCTTCCGGGATTTTCCATAAAAAGTTTCATTATCTTAAATTCCACGGATGTCAGTTCAATCGTTTTTTCTCCCTGTGTTAAAAGGCAAGAGCCCAAATCCAGCTTCAGGTCACGTACTATAAGTTCATCCGGCTGATTCTGTTTGCCGGAGCCTAATGAATAAAAGCGTCTGATATTGGAATTGACCCTTGCTACAGCCTCAAGGGGTTTAAAAGGTTTGGTTATATAATCGTCCGCTCCCAGATCAAGGCCGAGAATCTTATCGGAATCTTCGCTTTGGGCAGAAAGGATTATAACCGGAATGTTGTTGTTTTCTCTGATATTGCGCAGCACACGGTAACCGTCAATCCCGGGCATCATGATATCAAGTATGATCAAATCAATTGTTTCATCCTTTATTGCTGTCATAGCCTCTATGCCGTCTGCAGCTTCAATTATGTCATATCCGTCTTTTTCCAGATACAGCCGCAGAATGTCACGGATTTCGGGTTCGTCATCTGCTATTAAAACTTTGTAGGACATCTTCTACTCCTTGCCATCATTAAGTCATTTATTTTCAAACATATTCGTTACTTTTAGCATATGCACGACAAAGCTCATAATAAAGTGACGCACGTGTCAGTTGTGCGTAAGGCTGTACATATAGTACTTCCGCTATACCGCAAGTCACCACTCCAAGTATATGCCAGAGGATAAAAGACAGATCCAGTACAAAGGTGTTCCATTTGTGTCCGTCCATCATTCGTGTACTGAGCTCCAGCACTTCCTTATGCGGCATCTCAGGATTCCTTGCAAGTATATACTCTACCATATAATATTGGTACTTTTTATAGATTCCCGGGATTACAAATAAAAGCGCCCACAAAAAAATATACATTTCCCGGAAAAACATTGCTTTTACACAATTTAAGTATGAATGGTCAAAGGCATATCCTACATCTGCAATATCACCTTTATCTTCAACGCACTTTAACATAAAGCGCTTTGCCCCGACTATTAGCGGATTAATCAATAGCATCTCTACTACCATAATGCCAACTATTACAATCAGTATAAAAACAATCATTGCAATGGAAGCCGCAAATATAACCACGGGGTCTATCTGCTGTAATCTGTCAACTACGGAAGAGACTATGGAATATGCTGCAACATCCGTTCCGATTTCAGATATGATCTCAAATGTGCCTTCCTGTATTTCATTGCGAGAAGAATCGGTATTATTTCCGCCTCCTGCTGCCGTAGCAGGACCAAACCCGTCACCAAGGATTATAAGAAACAATGCTACCAAAACTGCCTTCCAGTAGTTTCTTTTTAGTGCTTCTTTTGCTTTTTGCTTTAACTCTTTTCTTGTCCACATAACCCGGACTCCTCTCACTGTTTGTGTTTTGATATAAACAGATTATGGCAGGATTCTTAACGATAGGACGGGAGAACCTTAACATAACCTTATTATGCCTATTTTTATGTGTTCCTGCCATTGTCAAAATTAAGATAGCTAATATATAACCTGTCAAAATCATCTTCCTGCGCCAGGTTGATGCTTTCTATCTGCTGGATACGGTTTTCAAGGGCGTGCTTGTTGACTATTTTGGTCAATATATCCCTGCCGATATCATAAGCACCTGCCAATGAAGTGTTGCCTGCTGCCTGAGTACAATCCCGCAGGTTTGCAGGCAAAAGTCCGATGGTGACTGCAGCATTTACATCCAGGTAGTAACCAAATCCACCTGCAAGATAGACGTTGTCGATTTTAGGGTTGCCTGCTTTTTGGCATAAAATATCGATACCGGCCCGGACTGCGGCCTTGGCCATCTGCAGGGCGCGGATGTCGGACTGAGTCAGGTGGATGCTGTTTGAATCTGATTGGGTTGCATCTGAGATTGACGGTATTGTAATATCAACTCCATTTTCAAAATAGGGCTCAGTTAAAAGTCCGGTTTCGTCTATGATTCCCTGCTCTAATAACGAAGCTGTGATTTTGATCATATCACTTCCCGGAACCGCTGCTCCTGCGCCGCCCTCAAAGGCGGGACCTGCGGCGGTTGCCGTAACTATTACCCTGTTGCCGGATTTTATAGCCATTTCTCCGTTGGTTCCCAGATCTATAAACAGCTGCGCTCCGGTTTCTTTTGAAAATTCTGAAACCTCTTCGGTTAGGGACGGAAGCAAATTACAATGATAGAGACCTGCTACAATATCGCCGCCTACGAAGGTTGAAATCCCTGGTGTTATGTAAACCACAGAGCCACATCCGGGCATTGTGCATTTCTGTAAGCCAAGCTCTACCGGGGTAAACGGACTTTGTCCCAAACCTTCCGTGGAAAGACCCATAAGTATATGCTCCATAGTGGTATTGCCTGCAATGCATATGCAATCTATATTTATCTGCGGATTATTGTTTACTGTATTGTGATTTGCAATATTGCGATTTGAGGTATTATTGTTTGAGATATTAAGGAAGGCCCCTACACCATCGGAAATTACTTTCCGGACACTTTCTTTCATGGAGTCAGCCTGTCCTGAATTGGCAGCCTGTATTCTGGATAAAACATCGGAACCGTACACTCTCTGGGGATTCATTGCACAGTAAGTATCTATGACTTTGCCGGTTCCAAGCTCTACCAACTGCATAGCTATGGTGGTTGTGCCAAGGTCTACGGCTATTATGTGATTATTCTGATATATTGGTCGAATCTGAGATTTTGACTTATTCTGAGATATTGATTGATTTAGGAATTCCGATTGACCATTTGGATCAACAGCGATATCCGTTACATTCGTTACAATATCAATCTCCCTATTATTTATAAATTCTAAGCGTATGACACAGTCACTTTGAGGTTTGGCCATACAGGCAAGACGATATCCCTGTCTAAGTTCCTCCGGATTAAAAGTATTTCTTTCAATTCCTGTTGGAATGGGTGCATAAGTTAGAAAACGTATACGGCATCTTCCGCAAGTTCCTCTGCCGCCACAGTTATCCACTGACATAAGCCCCTCTTTTAACAAAGTTGACATGAGTGTCATATTTTTATTATGTGTCATCTTTGCTTCTCTTGGGCTTTTCTGTCCATCTTCAATTATAATTGTAATATTAATTGATGCTGACAAGTTGACCGTTCTCCTCAATAAATGTGATTTTACACAAACTGATTTTTCTCACTGTCGTAATGGTAATCTATAGATGACAATTTTTCAATAACCTCTGCTTTATCTATATCCAAATCGTCACATAAACTGTCGAGATTTCCGTAGAAATCTCTTAATTTTAAATTGACGAAACTAAGAAGCATTACAGGGTCTTTCGGTATCATAATTACTTTCCTTTCCGTTTTACTATATATGTTTTCTATTATTTCTGATTTTTAATTGCTGCTTTACTTATCTCAGTTCCATCTCAACCGTATATTGGTCCCCCTGAGCGTGTATTTTCGCCATACTTCCGCACACAATCGGCATCATCGGCGGGATATGCCCTATATCCACATCCATTACAACCGGCACGTTATATTTTTTGATAACCTCATACACTGCCTTATATTGGTCGAGCCCCATCATTTCCTGACCGTGACACAGCGGTCTGCCAATCAAAAAGCCACTGCAATGCTTAAACCAGCCCGCATGCTCCATCTGCCACATAGCACGGCGGATACCCATTACATTCAAATCACAGGCCTCTAAAAACCAAACGATTCCGTCATCCTTATATTTTTCAATAAAATCGGTTACTCTATCATATTTCGTTCCAAGCAGATTGACCAGACAGTCCACGCATCCACCCAGCAATCTTCCGCCAAAATCAAGGGTTTCATCCGGAAATCTGCGGATTACCGAAGGTTCCGTAACGTTATACGGCTCCAACGGATTTTCCTCATTTTTTAAAGACTCTTTTTCCCATTTATCATAGCCTTGCAGTTTCAAGACCGGCACTGACGCGTTCATATCTCTGCGGACCGGATACAATTCTATGGCTTGTCCTGTTAGGAAATTCATTGCATCATTAAGCGCAGGATGCCATGGCTCCATGCCAAAAGCCGCCGCGCAGGGACCATAAATAGCTGCTGTGTCACAGATGGTCGTAAGCAAAAAAGTCATATTCGTATTGTCGGAATATCCCATATACCATTTTGGTTTGGCTTCCTTTATCCTGTCAAAATCAACATAATCCAGAATTTCGCACATAAGCTCTCCGCCGCCGCAGGAAATAAGGCAGTCGTTGTCATCCGCACAATAAAAGTCCTCAAGTTCTTCCCCACAGGCCTTCGGGGTATTACTGATTCCGATTCCGTTTTCCACATAGCAGTTAGGTCCAAGCTTTAAGCTGTATCCTGTCGCCTCCCACTTCTTCTGTGCATTTATGAATGCGGTTTTGTAGGGCTCTGTCGCACATCCAAACGAGGGAGCAACGAAGCCTATGGTTCCGTTTGATGGTAAAAATCCGGGGTATCTCATTTTTGATTGTCCGCTTCCTTTCAAATAAATTAAGTCTATCACCTAATTAATACAGGCGCATAGGTTCGATTGACTATATCGGTCAAAATAATACAGGTATGTAAGCACATTGACTTACATACCTGTATTATACAGTCTTCCTTAAATAATTACCATGCATTTTTACAGCTTATGCTTTATCTCAGCAAACACTATTCATCTGTTTACTTCTTTGCCGCCGTCAGCTTATCATTCTCCACATCAATCCGAATCACATCCTTAGCCAACACTTGGTCCGCCAGAATCAGCTTAGCCGACAAAGTCTCCACATACTTCTGAATATAACGCTTCAGCGGTCTTGCACCATATACCGGATCATATGCATTTTCCACTATAAAACTTTCCGCCTTAGGCGTCAGCTCTATAACAAGCTCCCTGTCTGATAAGCGCATATTCAGATCCTTAATAATAAGCCGGATAATTCCGCCAATAGCTTCTTTGGTCAGCGGTTTAAACAAAATCGTTTCATCCAGACGGTTCAAAAACTCCGGGCGGAAGTGATTACGTAAATCGTTCATAACCATCTCTTCGGCTTCCGGTCTTATATTGCCATCCTCGTCAATTCCATCCAAAAGATACTCTGCGCCGATATTGGATGTCATGATCAATATCGTATTCTTGAAGTCCACTGTTCTTCCCTGCGAATCGGTAATGCGCCCGTCATCCAGTACCTGCAAGAGAACGTTAAACACGTCAGGATGCGCCTTTTCAATCTCGTCAAACAATACTACCGAATATGGTTTTCTTCTGACTGCTTCGGTCAATTGTCCGCCTTCCTCATATCCCACATATCCGGGAGGCGCACCAATCAATCTGGAAACCGAGTATTTCTCCATATACTCACTCATATCAATCCTGACCATATTGTTTTCGTCATCAAAAAGTGATGCCGCCAAAGCCTTGGCAAGCTCGGTCTTACCCACACCTGTGGGACCCAGAAACAAAAAGGAGCCAATCGGTTTTGTAGGATCTTTGATACCCGCCTTGGAGCGGATAATCGCCTCTGTTACCTTAGTAACGCCCTCTTCCTGACCAATAACACGCTTATGCAGTTCATCATCCAGATGCAGAGTCTTATTGCGCTCGCTTTCGGTCAGCTTAGCTACCGGAATTCCTGTCCATCTTGAAATGATTCTTGCAATCTCTTCATCAGATACACTTTCATGCACAAGTGAAAAGTCCTGATCTTTTACCTTTTCTTCCTCTATTTCAAGCTGTTGTTTCAAAGCCGGAAGTTTGCCGTAACTGAGTTCGGCTGCCTTCTCATAATCTCCTTCACGCTGTGCAATCTGTATCTGATTGTTTACTTCGTCAATTTCTTCACGTATTTTCGATAATTTCTCAACGGAATTTTTCTCATTTTCCCACTGAGCCATTCTGTTATCCAACTCGGACTTTAGTTCCGCCAGCTCGCGCTGAAGATGCTCAAGGCGCTCATGACTTAACCGGTCATCCTCTTTTTTCAATGCAGTTTCTTCTATCTCAAGCTGCATTACCTTGCGCTTCAGTTCGTCCAGCTCGGTCGGCATTGAATCCAGCTCGGTCTTAATCAATGCGCAGGCCTCATCCACCAGGTCAATCGCCTTATCCGGTAAAAATCTGTCGGAAATATAACGATGTGAAAGCACCGCTGCACTGACCAGCGCGGTATCCATAATTTTCACCCCATGATAGACTTCATAACGCTCTTTAAGTCCGCGCAGAATAGATATCGTATCTTCCACAGTCGGCTCCTCAACCATAACAGGCTGGAAACGACGCTCCAGTGCGGCGTCCTTTTCAATATACTGCCTGTATTCGTCCAAAGTCGTGGCACCGATACAATGGAGTTCACCCCTTGCAAGCATAGGTTTAAGCATATTTCCCGCATCCAGTGCGCCGTCTGTCTTGCCTGCGCCTACGATTGTGTGGAGCTCATCAATGAAAAGTATAATCTGCCCGTCACTGCTTTTTACATCATCCAGCACCGCTTTCAACCGTTCCTCAAACTCCCCGCGGTATTTTGCTCCGGCAACTAGGGCGCCCATATCCAGTGCAAAGATTTTTTTATCCTTAAGTCCCTCCGGAACATCTCCGCGCACAATACGCTGTGCCAGTCCTTCCGCCACCGCGGTTTTACCGACACCCGGTTCGCCGATGAGAACCGGATTGTTTTTCGTTTTTCTTGAAAGGATACGGATGACATTACGAATCTCATTATCTCTGCCGATAACAGGGTCAAGCTTCTGGTTTCTGGCTTTTTCCACCAGATCCTGCCCGTATTTTTCCAGGGTATCGTAAGTTGCTTCAGGGTTGTCGGAAGTCACACGCTGATTGCCCCGTACGGTAGAAAGTGCCTGTAAAAATCTCTCTCCCGTAATTCCAAACTCCCTGAAAATCTCTTTGATTTCCCGGTTCGGATGCTTTATCATCGATAAAAATAAATGCTCCACGGAAACATATTCGTCACCAAGACGCTTTGCTTCATCCTCCGCAGTAACAAGCACCTTATTTAAGTCCTGTCCAACGTATATCTGCCCTCCCTGGACTTTCACCCGTTTTTCAAGTCCCTGCTCTACACGGTTTACGAAATAATCCGTGTTTATTTCCATTTTTTCGATGAGTTTTAAAATCAGGCTGTCATCTATGGTAAGAAGCGCATAGAGAAGATGTTCCTGCTCAATTTCCTGATTTCCGTACTCATATGCAAGCTTTTCACACTGTTCCACAGCCTGAATGGATTTTTGGGTAAACTTCGTCAAATTCATACTCTCTGCCTCCTTTTTATTTGTGTTTGTTCTATTTACAGTATAACAATATGACTTTTTGTTAGCACTGTCAAGAGGTGAGTGCTAAAATTGTCTGATAATTTTTACAAGCCCAGTGTTTATGCGGGTTTGCAAGTTATAAAATTTTTCTAAACTTATATAATGTCTTGGTTTTTATTATATGATATAATTATGATGTCAAAAAAATCGGAATTTGGGGGAAAATCGAAATGAGAAGAAAAACAGGAAAAAGTATGGCAAAGGAAATCATAGCCGGCATGGCTGCACTGTTGCTATTTGCCAATACTTCAATCAGTGTTTTTGCTTCATCAGACCGCCTTACGCCGTCCGGGCTGGCTCTTGAGGACGTTGGCAGCAAAATTGAAGAATGGGCAGATGAGAATTCTGATGAGTATGTTTCATTTGCCGCAGCGATCTTTTGTAAAGATGATATCGTGTATCAGGGTGCATTCGGATATGCAGACCGCGAGAATGGAATTGTGGCTGATAAAGATACGGTGTATGAATGGGGAAGCGCTACAAAGACAATTGTCTGGGTAAGTGT
>JAFLTH010000150.1 GCA_022510525.1 Lachnospiraceae bacterium
CGTCCCGAAAAGGCGCAATGAGCCAGGATGGCGATTTTGCGCCGCTTGCGTCCGTAATCAACAATTCACACGGGAATGCTATAGAACTTCTTATTCCCGAAAGCCGACCACCAGCCAACTTACTATTTGCGCAATCCGTCCTTCAGCCCAGCCACAAATTTCAATTTTCGCAATACACATTTATAGAATTATTTGATATAATAGGCGTATGCCTATGCAGGCAAGGCAGCTTGTACTGCAGGAATACAACAAAGCAATGTGACCCACGTGTCATAATTAGGAGCGTTACACTATGATAAAAGAAAATATAAGAATTTCAAAAGCTATAGTACATATAATGGACCCCACCATCGGAATGCCGGTATTATCCGACACCGAACTTGAATACGGCTCAGACTTTGCGGACTTCATCAAAGAACATGTTGCCAAGATAAGCTCCGGTGATGATGCCAAAGAGTGCCGCTTTTATCAGGAGGAATCCGAAGTATTCCATATTCTGGAACAGTATTCGGATGAATCTTTCATTGATATCAGCAAAGATATTGCATTTCTTTTATACGAAATTATGAAAAGCAATATTGATATTCCTCCGGCAGATTTGATAATCACCAGATTCAGGTACGATGAGGACGAGTACCTCGCACTTTTGAAAATGAATTACAAGTCATTATACACCCACAGAACTATGTCGCTTGAAGAAGGCAACAGCAATGAGATCATACGCCACAAATCCATCCTGCCCTCCGAGGGGCAGCGGCTCACAGAGGCGGCAATAATAAGGCTGGATGACCTTGCACTTTGGGTCGTTGAGAAAAAGTATGAAGTCAACGGAGAAAAGACCAACTACTTTTCATTCCTTTTTTTGAAATGCAGCAGTCATCTTTCACACAAATCCAAACTTTCCATTGTCAGCAAGGCGGTTGACAGTGTTCAAAAAGATGCATATGACGAAAGTGAGCGCTTTTCAAAGCAGATGGAGGCTAAGAGCATTATTCAGGAGGAAATTCAGGAAAACGGTGGATTTAGAGTCGAGGAAATTGCAGATAAGATCTTTGTTGATGAACCTGAACTCCGAGTGGCTTTTCAGGATAAAATGGAAAAATATGACCTTGTAAAAGAGGAAATACAACCACAAAGCGAAAATACCATAAGAAAATTCCAGAACCAGCATCTATATACGGATACCGGTATAGAAATAAAAATTCCGATGGAACAGTACAAAAATCCAAAAAGTGTGGAATTTATCACCAATCCAAACGGAACCGTTTCAGTGCTTATCAAGAATATTGAGCATTTGGAGGCACGCCTGTAATCACCGTCCGGCGCACTGGTTTACATAATATTCCAACAATTCCTCACCACCCTGATCCATAATCCTTTCCGGATGCCACTGCACTGCCCAGATAGGAAGAATTTTGTGAGAAATTGCTTCTATTACGCCGTCATATGACTGGCAGATTGGACATAAGCCTTTTCCAAGCCTGTCAACAGACTGGTGATGTGCCGAATTGACATATGTACTGCCTCCATACAATTGCCGGAAAAAATCCGGTCTGCCGCAGCCAATGTGATATACATAATGAAACTGGTCACAGCCCTTCCACTCATGTTTGGCGGCATTCGCCATATGCTGGTGGATTGTTCCGCCGAAATGAACATTTATTAATTGAAGGCCCTTACAGATACCAAGTACGGGCTTTTTTGCTTTGATAAAAAAGTCCAGAGCCTGAAGCTGAATAATATCAAGCTCAGTATCAATTTTTCTGGAGCCTCTGTTCTGCTGACCAAAAAACGCCGGTGTGATGTCTCCGCCACCGGGTAAAAGCAAACCGTCGCAACACCCACACAATTCGGGGTCTAAAGATGTAACAGCATTCACTCCAAGCATCCTCATCGCATTTTCGTAATTTGCGGTATCCGGTGTACGCCCTACTATGGCAACAGAAACAGATGACTTCATGGCAAAAACCCCTAATGACGGTTATATGCCTATTTTATGCCGTAAGTAATAAAATGTGAAAATTTAACATCTGATTATATCTATATAATAACATCCGCTATTTAATATTTTTTCCACGTCTTAGGCGAGAACAGAATCAGCATCGGTAAAAGTTCCAGTCGTCCCGTGATCATATCAAACATAAGCACAAACTTGGATAAAATCGAATAATGCCCATAATTGCAGACCGGTCCCACCATATTGAAACCCGGCCCCGTATTATTCAGATTCGCCATAACGGCACTGATATTAGTCGTAAAATCATATTTATCCATAGATAAAAGCAAAAACGAAAATACTGAAATCAACAAATATATCATAAGATAAGATTGAATTGAACGCACGGTTCCGTCCTCTACCGCCCTTCCTTCAATATGAGGTTTCTTCACTATCTGAGGATGGACAACACGAAGCAACTCATGTCTGGCATCCTGTAAAAGAATCATAACACGCGATACCTTAAAACCGCCTCCCGTACTGCCTGCACAGGCTCCGATAATCATAACAACAAAGAGTATCGCCTTGGAAAACCAGGGCCACAAATCAAAATCCGTAGTCGAAAATCCGGTACTGCTGCCAATAGAGGCAACCTGAAAAATCGCATCCTTAAACGCAAGGGCAATGCTGCTGTAATATCCCCTGACATTCCATGCAATAAGCGCTGATGCAAGCAGTATTATGCACAAATATACCCTTGCTTCCTCATGTTTTATTGCCTCCTTAGGCTTTCTGGCAACTATAAGGAGATAATACACGTTAAAGTTCATACCGCCAAGTATCATAAAAACAGTAAAGATATTCTGTACCGCAATGGAATAGCTTCCAATACTGCTGTTTAATACTCCAAAACCACCGGTTCCCATAGTTGCAAAAGAAAGAACAATAGAATCATAAACACTTAAGCCTGCTATTTTTAACAGTATCATCTGTATAACCGTGATTCCGATATAGATGCCATAAAGGATTTTGGCAGTGGTCTGTACCCTTGGAACCAATTTACCTACAGTTGGTCCGGGGCTTTCCGCGCGCATCAGGTGCATATTGTATCCGCCGGAAAGAGGCAGAACCGCAATTATCAGCACCAGCACTCCCATACCGCCTATCCAGTGTGTAAAAAGGCGCCAAAACTGCACACTTTTAGACAAAACTTCGACATCCGGAAGTATAGTGGCTCCGGTAGTTGTAAACCCCGATACCGTCTCATAAAGAGCATCCACAAAGTTTGGAATCTCCCCGCTTATATAAAAAGGCAGCGCACCCACAATACTGAGCACTATCCAGGTAAGGGAAACGGTAACAAAGCCTTCCCTTGCATAAAAAACATTGCTCTTTGGCTTAAACTGTCTTCCGATTTCCGCTACTATAATACACACCACCATTACCGCAGCAAAAGCAAAGCCTGCTCTTTCACGATAAATCACTGCTACCAGACATGGCAGTATAAGGAAAAAAGCCGCAAATTCCAATACACGAAATAATATATACCTTATAATGGAAAAGTTCATTTGAGTAACCGTGCCTTTCTCTCAGTCTGCAAAATTGTACTTTATTTCAATATGTCTCTTATATCGTTTAATCCTGTGTTAGTGGTAACCACTATAACTTTATCGCCTGCCTGTATGATATTCTGCCCACCCGGAATAATGATAGTTCCTTTATGGTTTATCGTACATATCAAAATATCAGGTTTAATCTGCAGAGACTGCAGAGGTATACCAACCACCGGTGAATCCTTTTTTATACTGAATTCAAGCGCTTCCACCCTGTTATTGCTCAAACGATACAAAGTTTCAATATTGCTGCCCAGAGAATTGTCCATAGCCCGGACATACTTGATAATATTTTCAGCGGTCAGATACTTTGGATAAATAACGCTTCCTATATCCAGACTGTCTATAATTTCATCATAACTGATCCTGTGTACATTGGTAATAAGCTTTGCCTTTGTCAAAGTCTTGGCAAAAAGCGATAACATAATATTCTCTTCATCTACATTTGTCAGAGAAACAAAGGCCTCCGTCTGCATAAGCCCCTCCTGCATCAGCAGGTTTCTGTCAGTACCATCACCGTGTATAATAGCGGCTTCCGGCAGCAATTCACTCAGACTTTCACAACGTTCCTTATCTATTTCAATAATCTTAGTCTGAAGCCCCATTGCAATAAGCTGCTTGGCAAGATAAAAAGAAATCTCTCCGCCGCCTATGATCATGGCATTTTTAGCGGCGGCAACCTCTACACCCATCTTCTTAAAAAATTCAAGTGTCTTCTGCGGTGTGCCTACAATTGATATCTCGTCTCTTTCACGTATAACAAAATTACCTGACGGAATAAAGACATTTTCATCACGTTCTACCGTACATATCAGAATATCCGCCCTCAATTTTGTATTGATCTGCTGCAATGTCTGATTGCAGAGAACAGAATCCGCTTCGACACGGTATTTTACAACCTCGACGCGCCCTTTTGTAAATGAACCTATGGAAATAGCAGAGGGAAATTTAAGAAGTCTTGCCATTTCCTGCGCCGCCTCATATTCCGGATTCACCACCATAGAAAGTCCGAGTTCCTCTTTAATATATCCGATTTCCATATTGTATATAGGATTCCTCACCCTGGCAATCGTATGACAGCCGCCCGTTTTCCTTGCAATAAGACAGCACAACAGATTGACCTCATCCGAACCCGTAACTGCAATAAGAAGATGAGCATCTCCCACTCCTGCCTCACTCTGTACGGCAAAACTTGCGCCATTTCCTATTACACCCATTACATCATTGTTATTTACCAAATTCTGTATCCTGCTATTATCAACGTCAATGACGGTTATATTATGCCCTTCGGAGCTCAACTGCTCTGTCAGGGTTGAGCCTACATTTCCGCATCCTACTATTATAATCTGCATCTGCTTAATGTACCTTTCCCGGCTTTTTATTTCAAACTAAAAGCCTGTTTTTACATAATACATTATTATATTCTTTATTTTTACAATTAGCAACTATTTAGCAACAAAATCAATACAAATATCAGCAGACAAATCTCAATATTTTTCCGGATAATCGGTCCCTGTTTCCGACTGCATCATCCGCACATATTTATCAGGCTGCTCCTCCATCTTAAGCATAGTGTCAAAAGCCATAAGCAGCATCTTATCCCCATTCTGCTTCATATCATCATGCCCTCTGTCCATCTCCGCCTTAAAATGATCCATCTGCCATACCATTATGTCAACCACACTATACCCCGCAACCTTATATTCACATAAAAATGTCTGGTTTGTTAAATAATAAACAAACTCTTTATATACTCCCTCGGATACCTGTAATCTCTCCCAGAATTTCTTGAGAAACTCCTCATCTTCTCCGGAATAATAGCAAAGTGCTTTAGCCCACTGCCATGCTGCTTCTCTTCGATTTATGTCAACCATATCATTTCCCTCCATGCTTTGATTCTCCTTTTACCAAAATCCTTTATTTTCTTATATCAACAATATATCCCATTATCGGTTCTTTTTTATCTCAGCTCTCCATATAAATTAAACAACTATTGATTGTGCAGCTCCGAGATGGGCAGGCGTTGGAAAAGGATTTCCGCTGAAAGACCCTCTAAAAACGCCGGCACTTGGATTTTGCATAGCAAAATCCTTAGTACCGCTAGCATTAACAGAAAATTTACTTCGTAAATTATCTGTAACGGAGCGAAAGCGTGT
>JAFLTH010000151.1 GCA_022510525.1 Lachnospiraceae bacterium
CATCAAAAATGTGATATTTCGCCTCGCCAAGCAGCTCCATGGCACTTCTGGTGTCACCGTCTTCCACGGAGGCAACTACTTTCTTACGAATATCATCTATGGTCATGGTCACCTCTATACCCAGCGCCGTGGAAAGTCCCACCGCAGGGTCCGCATCGATAGCCAGAATTTTTTTATCAGGATGTCTTTGCGCCAACACCTTCACCATAACAGCAGCAATGGAAGTCTTACCCACACCGCCCTTGCCGGCAACCGCTATAATTTTCGTGTGCTCCATATACATTTCCTCTCTTTCAGGATTTTACCCTATCGATAGACTATCATCGAGGGTGTTGAATAACTCCCATCCCTGTCAAGCAAAAGACAGCAGCTTGGTTTTTCATTATCTCCATCGTAAATATAATAATATTCATGAGAGCCATGCATCCATATATTCCTGTATGTCGCTCTCGCAGGAGCGCATCGCATAAATCGTATTCTGAAGTAATTCGTCCAGTTCGCAGCCCATCATCTGTACACCGCGCTCAATGACATCTCTAGAGCATCCTGCTGCAAATGCGGCACTCTTATACTTCTTTTTCAGCGACTTAAGCTCCATATCCTGCACACTCTTAGACGGACGGATAAGCGCCGCCGCCCAGATCAGACCTGTCAATTCGTCCACGGCATAGAGCACCTTCTCCATCTCATGCTCCGGCTTGATGTCCACAGTCAGCTCATATCCGTGACTGCACACGGCATGAATGATATCCTCTCCTACTCCGCCTTCACGGAGTAACTCTGGTGCCTTGATACAGTGTGCGTCCGGATACAGTTCAAAGTCAATGTCATGCAAAAGGCCCACGATTCCCCAGTACTCGGCGTCTTCCTCGTATCCAAGTTCCCCTGCATACCACTTCATAACACCTTCCACGGTCAGTGCGTGCTGAATGTGAAAAGGGTCTTTGTTGTACTTTAGCAATAATTGCAGTGCATCTTCCCTTGTTATGTAGTCTTTCATGTCTTCTGTACCTCCCATGTATATATCTGATTTGTGTCAAATAATCTCACTCTGATATTTTCTCCAATCTCCTTTTACTTATCTGCAAATATTCCTCACTTACATCTATTCCTATAAATTTTCTCCCTAATCGTACAGCTTCCACTCCGGTAGTTCCTGAACCACAGAACGGGTCTAATACAACCTGTCCCTCTTCTGTTGAAGCCAATACAATTCTTTCAAGCAAATATTCCGGTTTCTGCGTCGGATGTTTACCTTCCGTCTTTTCTGATGGTTTCGTCAATGTCCCGGTCCACACATCCTTCATTTGTTTACCGCCATTTTCTTCTTTCATTTTTTCATAATTAAAAAAATGCCGAGACTTCTTCTCATCCTTTTTCGCCCATAATATGGTTTCCGTAGAATGTGTGAAGCAGCGACATGCTAAGTTGGGTGGTGGATTTGTCTTCTGCCAGGTGATGTTATTAATTATTTTAAAACCTTCCTGCTCCAATGCCATACCAATTGAATATATATTGTGTAATGTTCCTGATATCCATATCGTACCGTTTAGCTTTAATGCTTTCCTGCATAACCTGATCCACTTTCTGTTAAACCGATGTTTTTCTTCTACACCGGTCTCACTTTCACCAAGTTTATCCCATGAGCCTTTATTTACTGAAACCATTTTCCCGCCCTGACAGGTAATCCCATCATTGCTTAAAAAATACGGCGGATCGGCAAAGATCATATCGACTGATTCCGGTTTCAACTTTGTAAGGACCTTAAAAGAATCACCTAATACTAATTGTGACTCTTCTGTATCAAGATATAATGGCACTTTTTTTGTAAACAAGTTCTCCATCATTTCGACCTCACCAATAATTGCATATAATAACTTCTTCGCCAACTCTGTTGGATGCATCTGAATTAATCGATCGCTTTACACTTACTACATCTATCTTATAGTCTTTTTTACCATACAATTCATTTATCAATTCTGTATTGTGATTTGTCAGCATACAATAGCAGCCCCTTACAGTTAATTCATCAAATAGTTTGGCCAAACGCATGTGGCTTTCAATATCAAATCCCTCTTTTGTATATGATTCAAAGGATGTCGGATTTAATGGTGCATACGGGCTGTCAAAAAAAACAAAATCACCTTTCTTGGCACCGGAACAGGCTTCTTCAAAATCTCCATCTGTAATCTTTACGGATTGCAAAAAACCTGATACTCCCATAATGTTTTCTTCATCTACTGATGCACTGCGACTATTGTTATATGGGACATTAAAAAGCCCTTTTCCATTTACCCTATACAATCCATTAAAGCAATGCTTATTTATAAACACAAACAATGCCGCCAACTCTACATCATATTCAGCTTTCATCAGTTTATCGTTGTAGTGCTCTCTTTGTGAATAATAATATGCCCTACCATCTCCCCACATCTCTGAATCAAGCCGACGAACTGTTTCCAAAAACACTGCGGGATTTTTACATACCTGTGTATATGCGTTAATCAACGCTTTGTTAATATCATTTATCAGAGCATTTGCAGGCAGTAATTCAAATGTTACCGCACCGCCACCCACAAACGGCTCATAATAATTGTTATATTGTTTCGGCATACGCTCCTTAATCTGTGACAACAGTTGACGCTTTCCTCCTGCCCATTTCACAAATGGAGCGATATTTGAATTACTCATTTTCCTTCCTCTTATTCAGGTTTCGTAGACATAAAAATACACATATATTATAAGAGTAATTATCAAAAATAACAACCGAAACTGTCACTTTATGTGATTCTCACCCATTAGACATTAATTCTAACCAAAATCTGCTACATCATTATTTCACTATAAGTGAATTTATATATATTTACCCCCATGCCATAATATTCACAAATAGTGAAAGAGGTGTTGTATGCATTTTGACAGTGATACAGATTTATATTGTGTTATAGGTGCAAATATAAAACAATACAGATTACAGGCAAAATTAACACAAGTACAACTTGCAGAACAGACCGGCATAAGCATAAGTTACCTTTCAAAAATTGAGGCTGCCGGATGCGATAAAAGTTTGTCCATATCGGTACTAAATCAGATTGCCAATGTACTTGATGTTGAAATATGTGAATTTTTTAAAGAGGTGTAATATAATGGCCAGAACTCCAAACAGATATGGCGGCGGTGCACAGACCAACCGAAACGGATTATATTTTGAACAGACCACATCCCTAAATGAAGCTCTCATATGTGCCGGATATGAGGTCAGGAATCACGTTGTTTACATTGACGGATACGAAATCGGCATGTCAGTACCACAGACTCGTATCTACTCACATTTTCTGGAACCCCATGGAATTGACTATGCCGATTACAACTCTAAAGCATGGCGACCGGACGAAGCATTCATTAATTATGAGAACAGCACTGCATACATCATAGAGAAGAAATTTCAGAATCGCCCCGGTTCTGTAGACGAGAAATTACCAAGCTGTCATTTTAAGAAATGGGAATACGAAAAACTGTTTGAACCTTTAGAATACGATGTTGAATTTATCTATATTTTCAACGATTGGTTCAGAGCCTTTAAATACAGAGATACATTGGAATACATAGAGCGAATGGGATGTTATTATTTTTATAACGAAATTCCATTATACATTCTGGGGCTATAAAACAATCTATACTTTAATAGGTTCTTATCTGTCATTGCGGCAGGATAACAGGAGAAACTTATGATTTTACAGAGCAATTTGGATGAGTTGGACCGTCGCCTTACGTCGGTTGTACATAAAAAGCCATTTTAATGAGGAGCTGTCGGGCAAGTTTTATTGTCCGTCCTCCGGGAACACTGTATTTGTGTTATATTTAACGGACCGACAGATTTTCACTTTTGCTGCTGACGAAAAATATTGGAATAGCATATTTATGAAAAGAAATCCGATCAAACAATTTTTAATATCTTTTATTCCAAGGCATATGTGCAACAGCGTTGTTCTTAGGGTATATTGTCTATTGGCCTTGATTCCAGTACCTAAAAGAATCAGAAGAAAAAACCACGCTCATAATGCAATATCACTTAAAAATGCCAAGTGGGATTTTCTGTCTGTACCTTCTGCCTATATCGAAAATCAGAATGAGTGGGGAGAAATCCTATATGGGTGGGGACCTCATCATAATATGAAATATTCAGGCTGCGAGATCATCGCCACCTTCAATGCACTAAAAGCGTTGGGAAAAGCCTGTTCGCCGGATTTTATGGCAGAGCTGATTAGCGAGTATGAAAAGCGCGGTGCGGCTTTGTGGGGCGAGTTTGGCGTATCGCCGCCGGCTATTTGTGCCTACTTGAAAAGACAGGGATTTTTGCCTTTATCCGCAAAAAAGGTCGACGATAAATCCTGGAATATGGCGGACAGCCAATGTCAGGTTTTCATTGCCACCGTGTATAACGATGCAAAGGATATTACAGCACAGATTCATACCGTATGCATTACGAAAGAAGAAAACAGATATATTCTTCACAACACATATCGCCGAAATCAGAAAGGGGATTATGTGGCAAGCATTTCTTACGCCACCCTGAAGGAGGCTATTGTCCATATATCAGGGCAGGAGGTAAAGATGCTCTATCTGATCGGGATATCTAGTAATACAGACTAATTCAACGATTTCATCGTCGGGAAACACAATACCCTTGATTTTCCTTGATATATAAACATATTTTTCATTTTAGCAAGTTCGATTTATACGAATTTATACGAAAACCAAAGCCCGCTAAATCAGAATTACTCAGCTTATAACAGCGCAGCCTTTGAGTTTTTTCTGCAAATGTAAAGCAGGTGACTGGAGCAACCCAGCAGTTCCCGTTTCTCACAGTTGTTAAGATGATATTTTGCAAAAGCTCTGAAATCCTCGTCCGACATTGCAAAGTCTGCTCTACCTTCAGCCAGTTCAAGGATACTATCTGTGGCAACCGTCGTTATCCATTCAACTGGCTTATTTCTAAATAAGGCTTCAAACTCGTCAACATTGAATCCCGTGAAAAGCTGTTCTGTAAAGTGCTTTACCTGATAATCTTCCGTAAAGTTTTCTTCAATTCCTGCACGCAAATCACCCTGGAGATAGTTATCAAACAAAATAGCGTGAACCGATAAAAACGCCACCATAATGATGCCGCCATCCTTTGTGACACGGATTGCTTCATCCAGAGCTTTTTGTTGATCCCTTTCGTCATACAAATGATACAAAGGCCCCAACACCAGCGTTAAATCAAAGGTATTGTCCTGAAAGCGACTCAAATCAAGTGCATCACCTTGATAAGATGTGACATTTTCCAACCCTTTACTGTTTTGTCTTAGAAGTTCAAGATTGCTCTTTGCCAGTTCGATTGCTGTTACATCGTGCCCTTCTTTTGCTAACTCTATTGAGTATCTACCAGTTCCCGCACCAACTTCTATGATACTTGATTGTTCTTGAATCATTTGGTGAATATACTTCATGGTTGTTAGATATTCAAGCTGTCCGTGTCTACTTCGGGATAGTCTTGTATCTTCAACACAACCGCTGTAAAATTCGTTAATCATCTCTGCCCTTTTGTCCATAGTTTTCCCCTTGGTAAATTATGATTATTAATGTTCATTATACTATGTCTCGATCAAAAAAGATAGTAGGTAA
>JAFLTH010000152.1 GCA_022510525.1 Lachnospiraceae bacterium
GAAATAGCCTCCTATAATATTATTTTGTGAATTTTGTGACATTTTTACTAAAACGCCCAAAAATACTTTTCCAGTACACATATTATATGTTAAGTCAAGCGCCAGAGTCAAGATAGGCTTTGTACTTTTTCGCATACAAACGGTAAATTTTTTTTGAAATAATTGTGAAAAATGTATGAGCGTACAATGCGGATGAATCGTATAGACTTTTCAACCCTGATATGATATACTAAAACCCGCAAAAATGTATTGTTTTGGAAATGGGTAAATAGGTAATTACTATATGTATATGACAATCACTTCATTTCATTTCTTGATATTCGTTACGATTGCAGTAGCGATATATTATCTGGTCCCTAAGGTCTGGCAGTGGGTAGCACTTTTAATAATGAGCCTGATTTTCTATCATTATGCTGCCCGAACGAGGACAATTGTTTTCCTGCTAATTTCTACATTTACAGTTTACGTTTGTACAATGTGGATGGATAGAATCCGGAGAAATAGGAACGGTTCGCCGAAAGCAGTCACAGTTCTGGCGGCGATAACAGTGTCCTTCAATATGGTATTGTGGTTTGTCTTCAAAGGATATGAGTATTGGGCGGCGGCTATAAAAGGAATTGAGCATATTCACAGCACACCTCTCTCCGGACTGCTTAATATGGAATTAGTTGCAGCATTGGGTATGGGATATTACACATTCCAAGTTACGGGATATGTTTTGGATTGTGCATGGGGTATTGTTAAACCACAGAGAAATCCCCTCAAACTTTTTTTGTTTGTATGCTTTTTCCCTCAATTAACAACGGGACCAATCAGCCGATACGATCAACTGGAGTCACTGTATCAACAGCATAACATATCTTATCAAAATATAACCCATGGGGCGCAAAGAGTATTATGGGGGTTTTTCAAGAAACTGGTTCTTGCAGAGAGAGTGGGTATCATAGTTTCCGGAATTACAAGTAATCTGGAAGTCTATAATGGTTTTTATGCATGGGTTGCAATTTTGTTGTATCCGATTCAAATGTATGCGGATTTTTCCGGTTGTATGGATATTGTAATCGGCGTAGCCGAGATGTTTGATATCAAATTGGCTGAGAACTTTAAGAATCCGTTTTTTTCAAGGACAGTGCAGGAATTTTGGCAAAGATGGCATATTACGCTTGGTGCGTGGGCTAAAAATTATGTGTTATATCCCTTGATGAAATCCCAGCCGATGTCGAAGTTTGGGAAATTTACAAGAAATAAATTCGGCAAATCGTTTGGAAAAAAGATTGCCACTTCCGTTAGCCTGATTGCTCCCTGGTTTGTGATAGGAATATGGCATGGAGGTTTCAGATTTATTGTTGGTGTTACTCTGTGGAATTGGACCATTCTGACGTTGGGAGAATTACTGTCTCCTGTGTTCCGGAAAATAATAAAAGTATTCAATTTCCGTACGGATAGTTTTAGCTGGCATTTTTTCCAATCTGCAAGAACATATTTCATTTACGCTATGGGTATTACCTTTTTTGCGGAAGGAGTCGGCAAAGGAGTCTCGTTGTTACGGTCTGCTGCAAAGGTAATTACGGGCGGGGCGGCTAATCCGTGGATATTTTTTGATGGCAGTATTTTGCATCTGGGCATTGCATGGAGGGATATTAACCTTATAATAATCGCTGTACTGCTGTTGATTATTGTCGGAATATTAAGTGAAAAATATGGATACGCAAGAAATTGGATGGACAAGCAGAGTGTTCTGTTCAGATGGTCTGCATGGATTATTCTGTTTGTACTTGTGCTGGTTTACGGGAAATACGGTCCGGAGTATCATGCCGCGGACTTTATATATCAGAGATTTTAGTACAATGAGCATACTTGTTTGAGAGAGTCGCAACTGAGTATACTGAACGGCAACTTGAAATATAGGGGGTTCTATGAAAAAACTGCTGCAAAATCAAAAAGTTAGATTATATTGCAAGAGAATTACAGCAACAGCTTGCTTTCTTGCGATTATAGCTTATGTGTATGCTTCTGCGACATATCTTTTCAGAGGAAAGTCCTTGAATGAATTTAATGATGACAGGCTGGGTATTGTTGGAATTAAAGAGGAAGACCCATTGGATATGATATATATTGGCGGCAGCGATGTCTTTTGCTACTTTTCTCCTCTGCAGGCGTGGAATGATTATGGATTTACTTCATATGATTTGGGGAGTACAAGTCTGCAGACTGAAAATATACTGTATCTTTTGAAACATGCGTTAAAGTATCAGGATGCCCAACTTTTAGTGATAGGTGTACGTTCCTTTGTGTTCTATAGTGGTGATGGAGAAGAAGGGGGACTCAGATATACCAGCGATGCTTTGGATCTGGGCATAGACCGCCTTCGTCTCATAAAGACATATTATGACCGCAGACCGATGGAGGACGATATCTGTTCGGTATATGTTGACATTGCAAAACACCACAGCAGATATGAACTCTTATCTTCGCCGGAAGCATGGGCATTGATGGATAACATGGGGGAGTCACCCTATAAAGGAGCCGATGTAAAGGGTTCTTATTATTATTTGGACGAATTGCCGCAGGCTAACACAGGAGGCAGGAGGGAACTTGCCCCGATGGCGGATTATATGCTGCATGAATTGTTGGATTTTTGTAAGGATAATGAATTGAATGTCTTGTTTGTCGAATCTCCTTATGTATTGACGCAGGAGGAGTACGAATTATACAACACAATTGATGATGTCGTTACGTCTTATGGCTTTCGCTTTCTTAATGCAAACGAATATTTTGAAGAGATGAAACTTGATGTTTCGCAGGATTTTATCGATAGAGCGCATGTAAATGTTTTTGGGGCAGAAAAGTATACGGATTTTCTCGGGAATTACATCGTGGAAAACTATGGGTTTTCGGACCATGGGGTGGAGGGAAAGGCAAGCTGGGATGAAGCATACGCCGCATATGCCGATATGGAGAAGATTGCCAAGACTACTGTAGAGGATTTGATTGCTTCGGTACAAGAAGGGGAAGAAATTGCCGGGCGGCTGCATGAGACTGAGGATCTGGCTGTATGGTGTGATCTGGCAGATGACCCGCGATTCACCATACTGGCGATTGGTGATGGGGATACATTGAGTCAGATGCCAAATCGGGAAAAAGAATATCTGGAAGAGATAGGGCTTGCAAATTCGGAGGGAAATAACCTGATAAGAGTATTATGTAATTCAAAGATTCTATATTCTAATGAAAATA
Source organism: Lachnospiraceae bacterium (assembly GCA_022510525.1). Taxonomy (GTDB): domain Bacteria; phylum Bacillota; class Clostridia; order Lachnospirales; family Lachnospiraceae; genus UBA3282. The sequence continues at coordinate 3,238 of JAFLTH010000152.1, forward strand.
ACGATGAGAGCATATGTACTATGTCTATAGGAGCACAGAATAATGTTCGCTGTGTGATAGATAATGCAAATCAAGCATTGTCAATTAAGATTAACGACGAAGAGTGCAGCCGCAAAGATAAAAACGGTATAAATATCGTTGTCTTTCAAAATGACTGCCGAAATATAGCGGATTCTCTCACGATTCAGTGCAATGGGAGTGGGGGAGTTGAACTGATAAGATAGTTCGTGTTCCGCGAAATGTAATTAGAGATGTCAGAGCAATGAAACATAAATTGACATCAGAATGCGCAAAAGATATAATTTTTTAAAAATTATTTTCATTAGGAAGGACATACCAATAATGGATAAACCACATTACCAAAATACCGGGTCCCGAAATAGGATACAATTTTCCTTTTACCTCATTGGGCTCATGATGCTCGCTTTTTTCTTTTTCCTTCTGGCAGTTCCGACCACGGTTCTTATATTGGGAGGGAGAATCGGCGGATGGATGCTCATTGTTGCCGTTCCGGCATCTGTGGTTACTGTCTGGCTGATGACAGGGAGACGTCTTGACAAAACATTTGTCATAAGCGGTCTTTGTTTCTTTATTCTCCTGATTGTCACCATCGCTTTTTACAGCGGCATCTATAGTGGCGACTACGATGGAAACACCTATCATAAAATGGCCATCGGTCTGTTGAAGAATGGTTGGAATCCAATTCGAGAGTCTTCTTCAACCTTTGCCGAAGGGTTTTTCCCAATAGATGTTCATGTAGGCTCGATTTTCATAGACCACTATACTAAGGGTCCGTGGATCTACGGTGCCGTTGTCTATGCCTTTACCAACAATGTGGAGAGTGGTAAAGTTTACAATTTGTGGGCCCTGCTTTGCTTATTTTGTCTCGCTTTTGATTTCTTGCAGCAAAAAATGGGTCACGTTAAAGCTTTCATTGTCAGTTTGCTGCTCTGCATGAGTCCGGTATCCATGGTACAACTGTTGACTTATTATGAAGACGGACTTCTGGCATCATTCTTATTTATTCTTGTCATCGCGCTCACTCAGTGTGTGGATAAAAACAATTTGCATCATGGCAGTCAGGCAAAAATGTCCGTCTTTTTTGCTATGGCTGTATTAGGTAATATCAAATTTACCGGGCTGCTTTATGGCGGAATATTTTGTATTGGTTATTTTATACTGTTGGTTATTACTGAATTCAGAACACAGCCTGATAGGATAGCAGCGCGTTACAATTCTCTCAGGAACTTTGGTTTCTTCGCGGCGGTGGCGGCCGGAACAGTTCTCTGGGTTGGCTTTCCGGCTTATGTGACGAATGTTATTGACCACAAGAATCCTGTTTTTCCTTTGGCAGGTGAGGGAAAGGTGGATATCATGACCGGACATCTGCCCGGAGGATTGGAGGGTAAATCCATCTTTTACAAGCTGTTTTATACTATATTTGGAGAATTGAGCAATATGTCCGGTGAAGCACAGGAACTCTTGCCCAAGTTAAAAGTTCCCTTCACTACATCCCGTGAAGAACTCTGGCGTTGTGTCCGCACGCCCGGTTGTGTGGATTGGCGGATATCCGGATTTGGCGTCTTCTTCAGCGGACTACTTCTGATATCTATCGGCATTATTATATGGAAACTGATTAAATTAAATAAGCGTGACGATCTGTTTTTCTATGCTGCCACAAATTTGATTCTTATCTTTGGTTTACTGCTTGGTATTTCGGAGAGTTGGTGGGCCAGATATTCTCCATATCTGTATTTACTGGTGATCGGCGCACTCATTATTGCGCTCCATGATTTCCGACTACCCTTTATGAAGGGATTCTGCGGGTTGTTTATTGCATTGTTGTTTGTCAATAACTTCCTCTTTCTGGGGGAAGGTTATTATACACTAAGGCATTCGCCCATAATCGCCCATGATTTGCAAGATGTCGAAGGGAGAAGCATTATTGTCCGTTTTCCTAACGAAAGTTATACCGGATTATTGTTTAATTTGGAAGATCGCGATGTGAAATATGTGATAGGGGAACAGCCTATGTCCGATCATGATGTTCTGACTTTCTATGGATTGCTTCAATGGAAATACAATGACGATATGCAGTAAGGTGCAAGGTCGACAGATAGAACTTGCAGAAATTAAATTTTCGGATTATACTATTGAAACGTAGAGGTATGTGGAATAATACATACAGGAACATTAAAATATCACATTCCACTATAGCGGAATGAATGAACGGAGGTATATACAATGGCTGATATCACGAAGGATATGACGATCGGTGAGGCGCTTCGGACCAATCCGGAGATTGCGCCCGTATTACTCGGAATCGGTATGCATTGTCTCGGATGTCCTTCCGCACAGGGAGAGACACTTGAAGAAGCAGCGATGGTACACGGCATCG